>NZ_JAOWIG010000064.1:0-27217 GCF_030332245.1 Citrobacter sp. Cy070 | reverse complement strand
CGTGGTATCACCATCAACACTTCTCACGTTGAATATGACACCCCGACTCGCCACTACGCACACGTAGACTGCCCGGGCCACGCCGACTATGTTAAAAACATGATCACTGGTGCTGCGCAGATGGACGGCGCGATCCTGGTTGTTGCTGCGACTGACGGCCCGATGCCGCAGACTCGTGAGCACATCCTGCTGGGTCGTCAGGTAGGCGTTCCGTACATCATCGTGTTCCTGAACAAATGCGACATGGTTGATGACGAAGAGCTGCTGGAACTGGTAGAAATGGAAGTTCGTGAACTTCTGTCTCAGTACGATTTCCCGGGCGACGACACTCCGATCGTTCGTGGTTCTGCTCTGAAAGCGCTGGAAGGCGAAGCAGAGTGGGAAGCGAAAATCATCGAACTGGCTGGCTTCCTGGATTCTTACATCCCGGAACCAGAACGTGCTATCGATAAGCCGTTCCTGCTGCCAATCGAAGACGTATTCTCCATCTCCGGTCGTGGTACCGTTGTTACCGGTCGTGTAGAACGCGGTATCATCAAAGTTGGTGAAGAAGTTGAAATCGTTGGTATCAAAGAGACTGCCAAGTCTACCTGTACTGGCGTTGAAATGTTCCGCAAACTGCTGGACGAAGGCCGTGCTGGTGAGAACGTTGGTGTTCTGTTGCGTGGTATCAAACGTGAAGAAATCGAACGTGGTCAGGTACTGGCTAAGCCGGGCTCTATCAAGCCGCACACCAAGTTCGAATCTGAAGTGTACATTCTGTCCAAAGACGAAGGCGGCCGTCATACTCCGTTCTTCAAAGGCTACCGTCCGCAGTTCTACTTCCGTACTACTGACGTGACGGGTACCATCGAACTGCCGGAAGGCGTAGAGATGGTAATGCCGGGCGACAACATCAAAATGGTTGTTACCCTGATCCACCCAATCGCGATGGATGACGGTCTGCGTTTCGCAATCCGTGAAGGCGGTCGTACTGTAGGTGCGGGCGTTGTTGCTAAAGTAATGAGCTAATTATTGATTAATTAGCTTTGAGCTTAAAAAGGGCGCTTAGGCGCCCTTTTTGCTGCCTGCAATTTAGTAGCTGTCATATTTATTCGCATTTTTTATTCATTCTCCCGCCGCGTAAATAGCGTTGTGCTATTGTAATCATAACTATTCTCATTTACACTTTGCGCAGAAATTGAACGGGAGCGATCATGTACGTTTGTTTGTGTAATGCGATAAGTGATAAAAAAATTCGTCAGGCTGTTCGCCAGTTTCACCCTCAGTCCTTTCAGCAATTACGTAAATTTATTCCTGTTGGAAATCAGTGCGGTAAGTGCATTCGTGCTGCCCGTGAAGTCATGCAGGATGAATTAACGCAAATGCCAGAATTTAAAGAGATCGCCTAAGTCACACTCTTTTTTTTGACATCCCTGTAGCCCCATCTACGCTCTAAGAGTGGAAGCGGAGGGACTATAAAATGAAAGGTGATGTTAAAATCATAAATTATCTCAATAAACTATTGGGAAATGAGCTTGTCGCAATCAACCAGTATTTTCTCCATGCCCGTATGTTTAAAAACTGGGGACTGACTCGCCTCAATGATGTTGAGTACCATGAATCAATAGATGAGATGAAACACGCTGATAAATATATTGAGCGTATTTTATTCTTAGAAGGTCTCCCAAACTTACAAGATCTAGGTAAGTTGGGGATTGGTGAAGATGTTGAAGAGATGCTGCAATCCGATCTTCGACTCGAGCTTGATGGTGCGAAAGATTTACGCGAAGCCATTGCTTACGCCGATAGCGTTCATGACTATGTTAGTCGGGACATGATGATTGAGATCCTGACCGAAGAAGAAGGGCATATCGATTGGCTCGAAACGGAGTTGGATCTGATTGGAAAACTTGGATTGCAAAACTATCTGCAATCGCAAATTAAGGTCAGCGACTAACCGCCCTGTATCAGATTTAGCCAGCAAACAACAAAACCCGCAGCCGCCAGATATGGCCCAAAAGGCAGCGGGTTTTTTAGTTTCTTTTTTCCATGCGTTATAAATGCTACACCTGTCATGCAGCAAGCCAGCCCGGCGGCAAGTAAGATCAACAGAGGTAATGAGTCCCATCGATGCCACGCGCCAAGTGCGGCGAGAAATTTTACGTCTCCATAGCCTAATCCTTCTTGATGCCATGCCAGGCGGTATCCCCAATAGAACAGAGAAAATACACCATACCCTGCAATGGCTCCCCAAAGTGCATCGGACAACTGTGTGGGGTTGCAACATTGATGAAAAAGAAGACCACTCCAGAGAAGAGGGCAGGTGAATTTGTCGGGCAATAGGCCAGTACGCAAATCCTGAACCCCAAGCAGTCCGGATAGAGAGATATAAATCAGCAAAAAGGGAAGTTCAGTATTCATGTCTCAATCCGGTGCGAGAAAGAGCTAACTATCAGGCAAGTAGCGCTAACTGCACAACGCCCGAATATCCATTTTGCTGACGTCTTTCCAGGGAATTTGCGCCGCGTAAAAGCGTATACAATCAGAGTGGAATAGCACTCGCATCTGCGTAAGAGTGATTAATTTCTACGCGGCACTTGCTTAAGACTGAGATTTACGTATAATGCGCGGGCTTGTCTAATATTGACAGCGGTTCGATATGAGCCACCGGTACTGCGAAAGCAATACCAGACAATGTTCCCAATCGGGGAACTCTGTAAGAACGGTTACACTCTCCCATCAATCGTAATGGGTTTGAGGAGTAACTATTTCGTCTATAAAATAATTGGAGCTCTGGTCTCATGCAGAACCAAAGAATCCGTATCCGTTTGAAAGCGTTTGATCATCGTCTGATCGATCAATCAACCGCGGAAATCGTCGAGACTGCCAAGCGCACTGGTGCGCAGGTTCGTGGTCCGATCCCGCTGCCGACCCGCAAAGAGCGTTTCACCGTTCTGATCTCCCCGCACGTCAACAAAGACGCGCGTGATCAGTACGAGATCCGTACTCACAAGCGTCTGGTTGACATCGTTGAGCCAACTGAAAAAACCGTTGATGCTCTGATGCGTCTGGACCTGGCTGCCGGTGTAGACGTGCAGATCAGCCTGGGTTAATCAGGTCATCGAGCGATTGAGAGGTTGATACAATGATTGGTTTAGTCGGTAAAAAAGTGGGTATGACCCGCATCTTCACTGAAGATGGCGTATCTATCCCAGTAACCGTTATCGAAGTTGAAGCAAACCGCGTTACTCAGGTTAAAGATCTGGCTAACGATGGCTATCGCGCTGTTCAGGTTACCACCGGTGCTAAAAAAGCTAACCGCGTAACTAAGCCGGAAGCTGGCCACTTTGCTAAAGCTGGCGTAGAAGCTGGCCGCGGCCTGTGGGAGTTCCGTCTGGCAGATGGTGAAGAATACACCGTTGGTCAGAACATTAGCGTTGAACTGTTTGCTGACGTTAAAAAAGTTGACGTAACCGGTACCTCTAAAGGTAAAGGTTTCGCTGGTACCGTTAAGCGCTGGAACTTCCGTACCCAGGACGCTACTCACGGTAACTCCTTGTCTCACCGCGTTCCGGGTTCTATCGGTCAGAACCAGACTCCGGGCAAAGTGTTCAAAGGCAAGAAAATGGCAGGTCAGCTGGGCAACGAACGTGTAACCGTTCAGAGCCTGGACGTAGTACGTGTTGACGCTGAGCGCAACCTGCTGCTGGTTAAAGGTGGTGTTCCGGGTGCGACCGGTTGCGACCTGATCGTTAAACCAGCTGTGAAGGCGTAAGGGGATAGCAATGGAATTAGTATTGAAAGACGCGCAGAGCGCGCTGACTGTTTCCGAAACTACCTTCGGTCGTGATTTCAACGAAGCGCTGGTTCACCAGGTTGTTGTTGCTTATGCAGCTGGTGCTCGTCAGGGTACTCGTGCTCAGAAGACTCGTGCTGAAGTAACTGGTTCAGGCAAAAAGCCGTGGCGCCAGAAAGGTACCGGCCGTGCGCGTTCAGGTTCTATCAAGAGCCCGATCTGGCGTTCAGGTGGCGTGACCTTCGCTGCTCGTCCACAGGACCACAGTCAAAAAGTAAACAAAAAGATGTACCGCGGCGCGCTGAAAAGCATTCTGTCCGAACTGGTACGTCAGGATCGTCTGATCGTTGTCGAATCATTCTCTGTTGAAGCGCCTAAAACTAAGCTGCTGGCACAGAAACTGAAAGACATGGCTCTGGAAGATGTGCTGATCATCACCGGTGAGCTGGACGAGAACCTGTTCCTGGCTGCGCGCAACCTGCACAAGGTTGACGTACGCGATGCAACTGGTATCGACCCGGTTAGCCTGATCGCCTTCGACAAAGTCGTAATGACTGCTGATGCTGTTAAGCAAGTTGAGGAGATGCTGGCATGATTCGTGAAGAACGTCTGCTGAAAGTGCTGCGCGCACCGCACGTTTCTGAAAAAGCGTCTACTGCGATGGAAAAAACTAACACCATCGTTCTCAAAGTTGCTAAAGACGCGACCAAAGCAGAAATCAAAGCTGCTGTGCAGAAACTGTTTGAAGTCGAAGTCGAAGTCGTTAACACCCTGGTAGTTAAAGGGAAAGTTAAACGTCACGGACAGCGTATCGGTCGTCGTAGCGACTGGAAAAAAGCTTACGTCACCCTGAAGGAAGGCCAGAATCTGGACTTCGTCGGCGGCGCTGAGTAAGTCGGAGGAGTAATACAATGGCAGTTGTTAAATGTAAACCGACATCTCCGGGTCGTCGCCACGTTGTTAAAGTGGTCAACCCAGAGCTGCACAAGGGCAAACCTTTTGCTCCGCTGGTTGAAAAAAACAGCAAATCCGGTGGTCGTAACAACAATGGCCGCATCACCACTCGTCACATCGGTGGTGGTCACAAGCAGGCTTATCGTATTGTTGACTTCAAACGCAACAAAGACGGTATCCCGGCAGTTGTTGAACGTCTTGAGTACGATCCGAACCGCTCCGCGAACATCGCGCTGGTTCTGTACAAAGACGGTGAACGCCGTTACATCCTGGCCCCTAAAGGCCTGAAAGCTGGCGACCAGATTCAGTCTGGCGTTGATGCTGCAATCAAAGCAGGTAACACCCTGCCGATGCGCAATATCCCGGTTGGTTCTACCGTTCATAACGTAGAAATGAAACCAGGTAAAGGCGGTCAGCTGGCACGTTCCGCTGGTACTTACGTTCAGATCGTTGCTCGTGATGGTGCTTATGTCACCCTGCGTCTGCGTTCTGGTGAAATGCGTAAAGTCGAAGCAGATTGCCGTGCAACTCTGGGCGAAGTTGGCAATGCTGAGCATATGCTGCGCGTTCTGGGTAAAGCAGGTGCTGCACGCTGGCGTGGTGTTCGTCCTACCGTTCGCGGTACTGCGATGAACCCAGTCGATCACCCACATGGTGGTGGTGAAGGTCGTAACTTTGGTAAGCACCCGGTAACTCCGTGGGGCGTTCAGACCAAAGGTAAGAAGACCCGCAGCAACAAGCGTACTGATAAATTCATCGTACGTCGCCGTAGCAAATAATTTTAGAGGATAAGCCATGCCACGTTCTCTCAAGAAAGGTCCTTTTATTGACCTGCACTTGCTGAAGAAGGTAGAGAAAGCGGTGGAAAGCGGAGACAAGAAGCCCCTGCGCACTTGGTCCCGTCGTTCAACGATCTTTCCTAACATGATCGGTTTGACCATCGCTGTCCATAATGGTCGTCAGCACGTTCCGGTATTTGTTTCCGACGAAATGGTCGGTCACAAACTGGGTGAATTCGCACCGACTCGTACTTATCGCGGCCACGCTGCTGATAAAAAAGCGAAGAAGAAATAAGGTAGGAGGAAGAGATGGAAACTTTAGCTCAACATCGCCATGCTCGTTCTTCTGCTCAGAAGGTTCGCCTTGTTGCAGACCTGATTCGCGGTAAGAAAGTGTCGCAGGCCCTTGATATTCTGACCTACACCAATAAGAAAGCGGCTGTACTGGTTAAGAAAGTCCTGGAATCTGCCATTGCTAACGCTGAACACAACGATGGCGCTGACATTGACGATCTGAAAGTTACGAAAATTTTCGTAGACGAAGGCCCGAGCATGAAGCGCATTATGCCGCGTGCAAAAGGTCGTGCAGATCGCATCCTGAAGCGCACCAGCCACATTACTGTGGTTGTGTCCGATCGCTGAGACTCTGGAGACTAGCAATGGGTCAGAAAGTACATCCTAATGGTATTCGCCTGGGTATTGTAAAACCATGGAACTCAACCTGGTTTGCGAACACCAAAGAATTCGCTGACAACCTGGACAGCGATTTTAAAGTACGTCAGTACCTGACTAAGGAACTGGCGAAAGCGTCTGTATCTCGTATCGTTATCGAGCGTCCGGCTAAGAGCATCCGTGTGACTATTCACACTGCTCGCCCGGGTATCGTTATCGGTAAGAAAGGCGAAGACGTAGAAAAACTGCGCAAAGTCGTAGCGGATATTGCTGGCGTTCCTGCTCAGATCAATATCGCCGAAGTGCGTAAGCCTGAACTGGACGCAAAATTGGTTGCTGACAGCATCACTTCTCAGCTGGAACGTCGCGTTATGTTCCGTCGTGCTATGAAGCGTGCTGTACAGAACGCAATGCGTCTGGGCGCTAAAGGTATCAAAGTTGAAGTTAGCGGCCGTCTGGGCGGCGCGGAAATCGCACGTACCGAATGGTACCGCGAAGGTCGCGTACCTCTGCACACTCTGCGTGCTGACATCGACTACAACACCTCTGAAGCGCACACCACTTACGGTGTAATCGGCGTTAAAGTGTGGATCTTCAAAGGCGAGATCCTGGGTGGTATGGCTGCTGTTGAACAACCGGAAAAACCGGCTGCTCAACCTAAAAAGCAGCAGCGTAAAGGCCGTAAATAAGGAGCGTCGCTGATGTTACAACCAAAGCGTACAAAATTCCGTAAAATGCACAAAGGCCGTAACCGCGGTCTGGCTGCTGGCGCGGATGTTAGCTTCGGCAGCTTCGGTCTGAAAGCTGTTGGCCGTGGTCGTCTGACTGCCCGTCAGATCGAAGCAGCACGTCGTGCTATGACCCGTGCAGTTAAGCGTCAAGGTAAGATCTGGATCCGTGTATTCCCGGACAAACCGATCACTGAAAAGCCGCTGGCAGTGCGTATGGGTAAAGGTAAAGGTAACGTAGAGTATTGGGTTGCCTTGATTCAGCCGGGTAAAGTCCTGTATGAAATGGACGGCGTACCGGAAGAGCTGGCCCGTGAAGCATTCAAGCTGGCAGCAGCGAAACTGCCGATTAAAACCACCTTTGTAACTAAGACGGTGATGTAATGAAAGCAAAAGAGCTGCGTGAGAAGAGTGTTGAAGAGCTGAACACCGAGCTGCTGAATCTGCTGCGTGAGCAGTTCAACCTGCGTATGCAGGCTGCAAGTGGCCAGCTGCAACAGTCTCACCTGTTGAAGCAAGTGCGTCGTGATGTCGCACGCGTTAAGACTTTACTGACTGAGAAGGCGGGTGCGTAATGACCGATAAAATCCGTACTCTGCAAGGTCGCGTTGTTAGCGATAAAATGGAGAAATCCATCGTTGTTGCTATCGAACGTTTTGTGAAACACCCGATCTACGGTAAATTCATTAAGCGTACGACCAAACTGCACGTACATGACGAGAACAACGAATGCGGTACTGGTGACGTGGTTGAAATCCGCGAATGCCGTCCGCTGTCCAAGACCAAGTCCTGGACGCTGGTTCGCGTTGTAGAGAAAGCCGTTCTGTAATACAGTAGGCATTCTCAACGAATAAACGGCTCAGCGATGAGCCGTTTATTTTTTCTACCCATATCGTTGAAGCGGTGTTATAATGCCGCGCCCCCGATATGGGGCTTTTTTAACGACCTGATTTTCGGGTCTCAGTAGTAGTTGACATTAGCGGAGCACTAAAATGATCCAAGAACAGACTATGCTGAACGTCGCCGACAACTCCGGTGCACGTCGCGTAATGTGTATCAAGGTTCTGGGTGGCTCGCACCGTCGCTACGCAGGCGTCGGCGATATCATCAAGATCACCATCAAGGAAGCAATTCCGCGTGGTAAGGTCAAAAAAGGTGATGTGCTGAAGGCGGTAGTGGTGCGCACCAAGAAGGGTGTTCGTCGCCCGGACGGTTCTGTCATTCGCTTCGATGGAAATGCATGCGTTATTTTAAACAATAACAGCGAGCAACCTATCGGTACGCGTATTTTTGGGCCGGTAACTCGTGAACTTCGTAACGAGAAGTTCATGAAAATTATCTCTCTGGCACCAGAAGTACTCTAAGGAGCGAATCATGGCAGCGAAGATCCGTCGTGATGACGAAGTTATCGTGTTAACCGGTAAAGATAAAGGTAAACGCGGTAAAGTTAAGAATGTCCTGTCTTCCGGCAAGGTCATTGTTGAAGGTATCAACCTGGTTAAGAAACATCAGAAGCCGGTTCCGGCCCTGAACCAACCAGGCGGCATCGTAGAGAAAGAAGCAGCTATTCAGATCTCTAACCTTGCTATCTTCAACGCGGCAACCGGCAAGGCTGACCGTGTAGGCTTTAGATTCGAAGACGGCAAAAAAGTCCGTTTCTTTAAATCTAACAGCGAAACTATCAAGTAATTTGGAGTAGTACGATGGCGAAACTGCATGATTACTACAAAGACGAAGTAGTCGCTAAACTCATGACTGAGTTTAACTACAATTCTGTCATGCAAGTCCCTCGGGTCGAGAAGATCACCCTGAACATGGGTGTTGGTGAAGCGATCGCTGACAAGAAACTGCTGGATAACGCAGCAGCTGACCTGACAGCAATCTCCGGTCAAAAACCGCTGATCACCAAAGCACGCAAATCTGTTGCAGGCTTCAAAATCCGTCAGGGCTATCCGATCGGCTGTAAAGTAACTCTGCGTGGCGAACGCATGTGGGAGTTCTTTGAGCGCCTGATCACTATTGCTGTTCCACGTATCCGTGACTTCCGTGGCTTGTCCGCTAAGTCTTTCGACGGTCGTGGTAACTACAGCATGGGTGTCCGTGAGCAGATCATCTTCCCAGAAATCGACTACGATAAAGTCGACCGCGTGCGTGGTTTGGATATTACCATTACCACTACTGCGAAATCTGACGAAGAAGGCCGTGCTCTGCTGGCTGCCTTTGACTTCCCGTTCCGCAAGTAAGGTAGGGTTACTGAATGGCTAAGCAATCAATGAAAGCACGCGAAGTAAAGCGCGTAGCTTTAGCTGATAAGTACTTCGCAAAACGCGCTGAACTGAAAGCTATTATCTCTGATGTGAACGCGACCGACGAAGATCGTTGGAACGCAGTTCTCAAGCTGCAGTCTCTGCCGCGTGATTCCAGCCCGTCCCGTCAGCGTAACCGCTGCCGTCAAACAGGTCGTCCGCATGGCTATGTGGGCAAGTTCGGGTTGAGCCGTATCAAACTGCGTGAAGCCGCCATGCGCGGTGAAGTACCAGGCTTGAAAAAGGCTAGCTGGTAATTACCAATTGAATCACGGGAGTAAAGACAGATGAGCATGCAAGATCCGATCGCGGATATGCTGACCCGTATCCGTAACGGTCAGGCCGCGAATAAAGCTGCGGTCACCATGCCTTCCTCCAAGCTGAAAGTGGCAATTGCCAACGTGCTGAAGGAAGAAGGTTTTATTGAAGATTTTAAAGTTGAAGGCGACACCAAGCCGGAACTGGAACTTACTCTCAAGTATTTCCAGGGTAAAGCTGTTGTAGAAAGCATTCAGCGTGTCAGTCGCCCAGGTCTGCGCATTTATAAGCGTAAAGACGAGCTGCCGAAAGTTATGGCTGGCATGGGTATCGCAGTTGTTTCTACCTCTAAAGGTGTTATGACTGATCGTGCAGCGCGCCAGGCTGGTCTTGGTGGCGAAATTATCTGCTACGTAGCCTAATCGGAGGAAAAAATGTCTCGTGTTGCTAAAGCACCGGTCGTTATTCCTGCCGGCGTTGATGTAAAAATCAACGGTCAGGTTATTACGATCAAAGGTAAAAACGGCGAGCTGACTCGTACTCTCAACGATGCTGTTGCAGTAAATCATGCAGATAATGCACTGACCTTCGGTCCGCGTGATGGTTACGCAGATGGATGGGCTCAGGCTGGTACCGCGCGTGCCCTGCTGAACTCAATGGTTGTCGGTGTTACCGAAGGCTTCACTAAGAAGCTTCAGCTGGTTGGTGTAGGTTATCGTGCAGCGGTTAAAGGGAATGTAGTAAACCTGGCTTTAGGTTTCTCTCACCCAGTTGACCATCAGCTGCCTGCGGGAATCACTGCAGAATGTCCGACTCAGACTGAGATCGTGCTGAAAGGCGCTGATAAACAGCTGATCGGTCAGGTTGCAGCAGATCTGCGCGCCTACCGTCGTCCTGAGCCTTATAAAGGCAAGGGTGTTCGTTACGCCGACGAAGTCGTGCGTACCAAAGAGGCTAAGAAGAAGTAAGGTAACACTATGGATAAGAAATCTGCTCGTATCCGTCGTGCGACCCGCGCACGCCGCAAGCTCCAGGAGCTGGGTGCAACTCGCCTGGTGGTACATCGTACCCCGCGTCATATTTACGCACAGGTAATTGCACCGAACGGTTCTGAAGTTCTGGTAGCTGCTTCTACTGTAGAAAAAGCTATCGCTGAACAATTGAAGTACACCGGTAACAAAGACGCTGCTGCAGCTGTAGGTAAAGCTGTTGCTGAACGCGCTCTGGAAAAAGGCATCAAAGATGTATCCTTTGACCGTTCCGGGTTCCAATATCATGGTCGTGTCCAGGCACTGGCAGATGCTGCCCGTGAAGCTGGCCTTCAGTTCTAAGGTAGAGGTGTAAGATGGCTCACATCGAAAAACAAGCTGGCGAACTGCAGGAAAAGCTGATCGCGGTTAACCGCGTATCTAAAACCGTTAAAGGTGGTCGTATTTTCTCCTTCACAGCTCTGACTGTAGTTGGTGATGGTAACGGTCGCGTTGGTTTTGGTTACGGTAAAGCGCGTGAAGTTCCAGCAGCGATCCAGAAAGCGATGGAAAAAGCCCGTCGCAATATGATTAACGTCGCGCTGAACCACGGCACCCTGCAGCACCCGGTTAAGGGTACTCACACGGGTTCTCGTGTCTTCATGCAGCCGGCTTCCGAAGGTACCGGTATCATCGCCGGTGGTGCAATGCGCGCCGTTCTGGAAGTCGCTGGAGTTCGTAACGTTCTGGCTAAAGCGTATGGTTCCACTAACCCGATTAACGTGGTTCGTGCAACTATCGATGGTCTGGAAAATATGAAATCTCCGGAAATGGTCGCTGCCAAGCGTGGTAAATCCGTTGAAGAAATTCTGGGGAAATAAACCATGGCAAAGACTATTAAAATTACTCAAACCCGCAGTGCAATCGGTCGTCTGCCGAAACACAAGGCAACGCTGCTTGGCCTGGGTCTGCGTCGTATTGGTCACACCGTAGAGCGCGAGGATACTCCTGCTGTTCGTGGTATGGTCAACGCGGTTTCCTTCATGGTTAAAGTTGAGGAGTAAGAGATGCGTTTAAATACTCTGTCTCCGGCCGAAGGCTCTAAAAAAGCGGCTCGCCGCCTGGGTCGTGGTATCGGTTCTGGCCTCGGTAAAACCGGTGGTCGTGGTCACAAAGGTCAGAAGTCTCGTTCTGGCGGTGGCGTACGTCGCGGTTTCGAGGGTGGTCAGATGCCTCTGTACCGTCGTCTGCCGAAATTCGGCTTCACTTCACGTAAAGCAGCGATTACAGCCGAAGTTCGTCTGTCTGACCTGGCTAAAGTTGAAGGCGGTGTTGTAGACCTGAACACGCTGAAAGCAGCCAACATTATCGGTATCCAGATCGAGTTCGCGAAAGTGATCCTGGCTGGTGAAGTCACTACTCCGGTAACTGTTCGTGGCCTGCGTGTTACTAAAGGCGCTCGTGCTGCTATCGAAGCTGCTGGCGGTAAAATCGAGGAATAAGTAGCAGATGGCTAAACAACCGGGATTAGATTTTCAAAGTGCCAAAGGTGGCTTAGGCGAGCTGAAACGCAGACTGCTGTTTGTAATCGGCGCGCTGATTGTGTTCCGTATTGGCTCTTTCATTCCGATCCCTGGTATTGATGCCGCTGTACTTGCCAAACTGCTTGAGCAACAGCGAGGCACCATCATTGAAATGTTTAACATGTTCTCTGGTGGTGCACTCAGCCGTGCTTCTATCTTTGCTCTGGGGATCATGCCGTATATTTCGGCGTCGATCATTATCCAGCTGCTGACGGTGGTTCATCCAACGCTGGCAGAAATTAAGAAAGAAGGGGAGTCTGGTCGTCGTAAGATCAGCCAGTACACCCGTTACGGTACTCTGGTGCTGGCTATATTCCAGTCGATCGGTATTGCTACCGGTCTGCCGAATATGCCTGGTATGCAGGGCCTGGTGATGAACCCAGGCTTTGCATTCTATTTCACTGCTGTTGTAAGTCTGGTTACAGGGACGATGTTCCTGATGTGGTTGGGTGAACAGATTACTGAACGTGGTATCGGCAACGGTATCTCAATCATTATCTTCGCCGGTATTGTCGCGGGACTCCCGCCAGCCATTGCCCATACTATCGAGCAAGCGCGTCAAGGCGACCTGCACTTCCTCGTGTTGCTGTTGGTTGCAGTATTAGTATTCGCAGTGACGTTCTTTGTTGTATTTGTTGAGCGTGGTCAACGCCGCATTGTGGTAAACTACGCGAAACGTCAGCAAGGTCGTCGTGTCTATGCTGCACAGAGCACACATTTACCGCTGAAAGTGAATATGGCGGGGGTAATCCCGGCAATCTTCGCTTCCAGTATTATTCTGTTCCCGGCGACCATCGCGTCATGGTTCGGGGGCGGGACTGGTTGGAACTGGCTGACAACAATTTCGCTGTATTTGCAGCCTGGGCAACCGCTTTATGTGTTACTCTATGCGTCTGCAATCATCTTCTTCTGTTTCTTCTATACGGCGTTGGTTTTCAACCCGCGTGAAACAGCAGATAACCTGAAGAAGTCCGGTGCATTTGTACCAGGAATTCGTCCGGGAGAGCAAACGGCGAAGTATATCGATAAAGTAATGACCCGCCTGACTCTGGTTGGTGCGCTCTACATTACCTTTATCTGCCTGATCCCGGAGTTCATGCGTGATGCAATGAAAGTACCGTTCTACTTCGGTGGGACCTCACTGCTTATCGTTGTTGTCGTGATTATGGACTTTATGGCTCAAGTGCAAACTCTGATGATGTCAAGTCAGTACGAGTCTGCATTGAAGAAGGCGAATCTGAAAGGCTACGGCCGTTAACAGTCGCCCGAGAAGTTACGGAGAGTAAAAATGAAAGTTCGTGCTTCCGTCAAGAAATTATGCCGTAACTGCAAAATCGTTAAGCGTGATGGTGTCATCCGTGTGATTTGCAGTGCCGAGCCGAAGCATAAACAGCGCCAAGGCTGATTTATTCGCATATTTTTCTTGCAAAGTTGGGTTGAGCTGGCTAGATTAGCCAGCCAATCTTTTGTATGTCTGTGCGTTTCCATTTGAGTATCCTGAAAACGGGCTTTTCAGCATGGTGCGTACATATTAAATAGTAGGAGTGCATAGTGGCCCGTATAGCAGGCATTAACATTCCTGATCAGAAACATGCTGTGATCGCATTAACTTCGATCTACGGCGTCGGCAAGACCCGTTCTAAAGCCATTCTGGCTGCCGCGGGTATCGCTGAAGATGTTAAGATCAGTGAGCTGTCTGAAGAACAAATCGACACGCTGCGTGACGAAGTTGCCAAATTTGTCGTTGAAGGTGATCTGCGCCGTGAAGTTAGCATGAGCATCAAGCGCCTTATGGATCTTGGTTGCTATCGCGGTTTGCGTCATCGTCGTGGTCTCCCGGTTCGCGGTCAGCGTACCAAGACCAACGCACGTACCCGTAAGGGTCCGCGCAAACCGATCAAGAAATAATCGGGGTGATTGAATAATGGCAAAGGCACCAATTCGTGCACGTAAACGTGTAAGAAAACAAGTCTCTGACGGCGTGGCTCATATCCATGCTTCTTTTAACAACACCATCGTTACCATTACTGATCGTCAGGGTAACGCACTGGGTTGGGCAACAGCCGGTGGTTCCGGTTTCCGTGGTTCTCGCAAATCCACTCCGTTTGCAGCTCAGGTTGCAGCAGAGCGTTGCGCTGAAGCCGTAAAAGAATACGGTATCAAGAATCTGGAAGTTATGGTCAAAGGACCGGGTCCAGGTCGCGAATCTACTGTTCGTGCTCTGAACGCCGCTGGTTTCCGCATCACTAATATTACTGATGTGACTCCGATCCCTCATAACGGTTGTCGTCCGCCGAAAAAACGTCGCGTATAACGCTGTCGTTTCTAGGATTGTTGGAGAAAGAAAATGGCAAGATATTTGGGTCCTAAGCTCAAGCTGAGCCGTCGTGAGGGCACTGACTTATTCCTTAAGTCTGGCGTTCGCGCGATCGATACCAAGTGTAAAATTGAACAAGCTCCTGGCCAGCACGGTGCGCGTAAACCGCGTCTGTCTGACTATGGTGTGCAGTTGCGTGAAAAGCAAAAAGTTCGCCGTATCTACGGTGTGCTGGAGCGTCAGTTCCGTAACTACTACAAAGAAGCAGCGCGTCTGAAAGGCAACACCGGTGAAAACCTGTTGGGTCTGCTGGAAGGTCGTCTGGACAACGTTGTATACCGTATGGGCTTCGGTGCCACTCGTGCAGAAGCACGTCAGCTGGTCAGCCATAAAGCAATTATGGTAAACGGTCGTGTTGTTAACATCGCTTCTTATCAGGTTAGTCCGAATGACGTTGTTAGCATTCGTGAGAAAGCGAAGAAGCAGTCTCGCGTGAAAGCCGCTCTGGAGCTGGCTGAGCAGCGTGAAAAGCCAACCTGGCTGGAAGTTGATGCTGGCAAGATGGAAGGTACGTTCAAGCGTAAGCCGGAGCGTTCTGATCTGTCTGCGGACATTAACGAACACCTGATCGTCGAGCTTTACTCCAAGTAAAGCTTAGTACCAAAGAGAGGACACAATGCAGGGTTCTGTGACAGAGTTTCTAAAACCGCGCCTGGTAGATATCGAGCAAGTGAGTTCGACGCACGCCAAGGTGACCCTTGAGCCTTTAGAGCGTGGCTTTGGCCATACTTTGGGTAACGCACTGCGCCGTATTCTGCTCTCATCGATGCCGGGTTGCGCGGTGACCGAGGTTGAGATTGATGGTGTACTACATGAGTACAGCACCAAAGAAGGCGTTCAGGAAGATATCCTGGAAATCCTGCTCAACCTGAAAGGGCTGGCGGTGAGAGTTCAGGGTAAAGATGACGTTATTCTTACCTTGAATAAATCTGGCATTGGCCCTGTGACTGCAGCCGACATTACCCATGATGGGGATGTCGAAATCGTCAAGCCACAGCACGTGATCTGCCACCTGACCGATGAGAATGCATCTATTAGCATGCGTATCAAAGTTCAGCGCGGTCGTGGTTATGTGCCGGCTTCTACCCGAATTCATTCGGAAGAAGATGAGCGCCCAATCGGCCGTCTGCTGGTCGACGCATGCTACAGCCCTGTAGAGCGTATTGCCTACAATGTTGAAGCAGCGCGTGTAGAACAGCGTACCGACCTGGACAAGCTGGTCATCGAAATGGAAACCAACGGCACAATCGATCCTGAAGAGGCGATTCGTCGTGCGGCGACCATTCTGGCTGAACAACTGGAAGCTTTCGTTGATTTACGTGATGTACGTCAGCCGGAAGTTAAAGAAGAGAAACCAGAATTCGATCCGATCCTGCTGCGCCCTGTTGACGATCTGGAATTGACTGTCCGCTCTGCTAACTGCCTCAAAGCAGAAGCTATCCACTATATCGGTGATCTGGTACAGCGTACTGAGGTTGAGCTTCTTAAGACGCCTAACCTTGGTAAAAAATCTCTTACCGAGATTAAAGACGTGCTGGCTTCCCGTGGACTGTCTCTGGGCATGCGCCTGGAAAACTGGCCACCGGCAAGCATCGCTGACGAGTAACCGGATCACAGGTTAAGGTTTTACTGAGAAGGATAAGGTCATGCGCCATCGTAAGAGTGGTCGTCAACTGAACCGCAACAGCAGCCATCGCCAGGCTATGTTCCGCAATATGGCAGGTTCACTGGTTCGTCATGAAATCATCAAGACGACTCTGCCGAAAGCGAAAGAGCTGCGTCGCGTAGTTGAGCCGCTGATTACTCTTGCCAAGACTGATAGCGTAGCTAATCGTCGTCTGGCATTCGCCCGCACTCGTGATAACGAGATCGTGGCAAAACTGTTTAACGAACTGGGCCCGCGTTTCGCGAGCCGCGCCGGTGGTTACACTCGCATTCTGAAGTGTGGTTTCCGTGCAGGCGACAACGCGCCGATGGCATACATCGAGCTGGTTGATCGTTCAGAGAAAACAGAAGCTGCTGCAGAGTAATCTGTAGTAACGTAAAAAAACCCGCCTCGGCGGGTTTTTTTATATCCGTCATATCCCCACTTATCTACAATATCTGTACTCTTTTTGTTCATCCCCTGGAGTGTTGTATGTGGTTACTGGACCAGTGGGCAGAGCGCCATATTATTGATGCACAATCTAAAGGTGAGTTTGATGATTTACCGGGAACGGGCGAACCGCTGACTCTTGACGATGACTCCCATGTCCCGCCTGAACTCCGAGCCGGATACCGTTTATTAAAAAATGCAGGTTGCCTCCCTCCTGAGCTCGAGCAACGCAGAGAAGCAATACAGCTGCTTGAAATACTCGCGGGGATCCGCAAAGATGATCCAAGTTATCCGGAGGTGAGCCGAAGACTGTCGCTGCTGGAACTTAAACTTCGGCAGGCTGGACTCAGCACCGAGTTTTTGCGCGGTGACTACGCAGATAAGCTGCTAAAAAAGATCAACGATGAATAGCGGAGAGAGCATGTACCGAATTGGTGAAATAGCGAAACTGGCTGACGTGACGCCAGATACTATCCGCTACTATGAAAAGCAGCAGATGATGGAGCATGAAGTGCGTACTGAAGGCGGATTTCGCCTCTATACAGAAAGCGATCTTCAGCGCCTGAAGTTTATTCGTTATGCCCGCCAGCTTGGTTTCACTCTGGAGTCGATCCGGGAATTGCTTTCGATCCGTGTTGATCCCGAACACCATACCTGTCAGGAATCAAAAGGGATCGTCCAGGAAAGACTGCAAGAAGTCGAAGCACGTATTGCCGAACTTCAGACGATGCAGCGGTCTCTGCAGCGATTGAATGATGCATGCTGCGGCAAGGCACACAGCAGCGTGTACTGCTCTATTCTTGAAGCTCTTGAGCAAGGCGCCAGTGGAACAACATCAGGCTGTTGATTTCTTGAACTGCCGGGTCTACACTCGCGGCGTAAATTACTACAAACTGGAGATATTATGAGTCGTTATCAGCACACCAAAGGGCAGATAAAAGACAACGCCATTGAGGCGCTTCTGCATGACCCACTGTTCAGACAGCGCGTTGAGAAGAATAAAAAAGGTAAAGGTAGTTATCTGCGTAAAGGTAAACATGGCAATCGGGGTAACTGGGAGGCCAGTGGCAAGAAAGTGAATCACTTTTTTACCACTGGCCTTCTGGTTTCAGTGAGTGCTTAAGAACGGTTATTTTGTTCTTTCAGCAGGTCACGAATTTCACTCAGCAATACTTCTTCTTTCGAGGGAGCTGGCGGTGCAGCCGGCTCTTCCGCTTTTTTACGATTCAGTTTGTTGATCAGTTTGATTGCCATAAAGATAGCAAACGCCACAATAATGAAATCAAATACGTTCTGAATAAATACACCGTAATGCATAACGACAGCCGGGATGTCTCCCTGCGCATCGCGTAATGTCAAAGCAAACTGTTTAAAATCGATCCCACCAATTAACAACCCCAGTGGCGGCATGATGATATCGGCAACCAGCGATGAAACAATCTTACCGAATGCCGCACCAATAATGACACCCACTGCCAAATCGACAACATTCCCGCGCATCGCGAATTCGCGAAACTCTTTAATAATGCTCATTTTATTCTCCCTATGCAGCTGACGTTTATAAGTTTAACAAATGTTTAGGCAATTTCCATTTATGTATTGCCGAAAGGAAAATTTATTAGACCATGAAATATAAAGGGAAATAAAAAGGGCGCTGTATTAGCGCCCAAATTATTACAGGAAGAAAGGACTTGGCTGGAATAGTCGCTCGACGTCAGTAATAAACTTTTTGTCTGTCAGGAACATGATAACGTGATCACCCTGCTCAATACGCAGGTTGTCATTGGCTATCATCACGTCGTTACCTCGCACTACCGCACCAATAATGGTACCGGGTGGAAGTTTAATTTCGTCTATTGCGCGACCGACAACCCGAGATGTCGTTTCATCCCCGTGCGCGACAGCTTCAATGGCTTCCGCGACGCCACGGCGTAGTGAAGAAACGCCGACAATGTCAGCTTTACGTACGTGACTGAGCAGCGCGGAGATGGTCGCCTGTTGCGGTGAAATTGCAATATCAATCACGCTACCCTGCACCAGATCGACATATGCTCTGCGTTGGATTAACACCATCACTTTCTTGGCACCCATCCGTTTGGCAAGCATCGCCGACATGATATTCGCTTCATCATCGTTGGTCACTGCGATAAACAGATCAACTTGATCAATATGTTCTTCAGCCAGCAGCTCTTGATCCGAGGCATCACCGAAAAAGACGATCGTATTTTGCAATTTCTCCGCAAGCTCGGATGCCCGTTGCTGATTGCGCTCGATCAGTTTGACGCTGTAATCTTTTTCCAGACGTCGGGCCAGACCAGCACCGATATTACCGCCACCCACTAACATAATACGCTTGTACGGCTTTTCCAGACGCTGTAGCTCGCTCATTACGGCGCGAATATGCTGTGATGCCGCAATAAAGAACACTTCATCACCCGCTTCAACGATCGTAGAACCTTGTGGACGGATTGGTCGATCATGACGGAAAATCGCCGCAACGCGGGTATCGATGTGTGGCATATGTTCGCGCATTGTCGACAGTGCATTGCCGATCAATGGTCCGCCGTAATAGGCTTTTACTACTGCCAGACTGACTTTACCTTCGGCAAAATTGACTACCTGTAATGCACCCGGATATTCAATCAGTCGATAAATGCTATCGATAACCAGTTGCTCCGGCGCAATCAGGTGATCGATAGGTACCGCATCGGATTGGAATAGCTTGTCCGCATCACGAACATAATCCGGTGAACGAATACGGGCGATGCGATTAGGCGTATTAAACAGTGAATAAGCTACCTGGCAGGCAACCATATTTGTTTCATCTGAGCTGGTTACGGCAACCAGCATATCGGCATCGTCGGCCCCAGCTTCACGCAGTACGCGAGGATGTGAACCGTGCCCTTGCACGACGCGGAGATCAAACTTGTCCTGCAGGCTGCGCAGGCGTTCACCATTGGTATCGACTACCGTGATATCGTTGTTTTCTCCGACCAGGTTTTCAGCCAGCGTACCGCCAACTTGCCCTGCGCCCAGAATGATAATTTTCATCAGTCGCGACCCGTTATCTCATCACTTTTTGATTAGCTTAGCGTAAAAGAAGCCATCGCCATCTTCCGCACTTGGTAAATTCTGACGTCCGGGTTTTTCCGGCGTACCGGTTTCGCTTAATACCGCATCCGGCGTGCGTGCCAGGAAGGCGGTAATTTGCTGCTGGTTTTCTTCTGGCAGGATAGAGCACGTTGCATAAACCAGCGTGCCGCCAGGTTTAAGATGTAACCAGGTTGCATTCAGGATCTCGGCCTGCAATTGGGCAAGTTCGGCAATATCCCGGTCGCGGCGCAGCCATTTGATATCCGGATGGCGACGAATCACCCCGGTGGCAGAACACGGAGCATCCAGCAAAATACGGTCAAACTGTTGTCCGCCACACCATTGTTGTGGATATCGACCATCACCCTGTTTTACGGTTGCCTTCATGCCGAGGCGTTTCAGATTGTCGTAAACGCGCGATAAGCGTTTCTCATCGACATCGACGGCCATCACGTTAGCTTGCGGAGCAACTTCCAGAATGTGCGTCGTTTTACCGCCCGGCGCGCAGCACAGGTCGAGGATCTGTTCACCGTTCTCCGGCAACAGATAAGTTACACATCCTTGAGCTGAAGCATCCTGGACGGTTACCCAGCCTTCATCAAAGCCTGGGAGGGCGTGTACAGGAGCCGGCGTTTCCAGACGCACTGCATCCGGATAATCCGGATGTGGGAAGCCGGTTAATCCTGCTTCGCTAAGCAGGTCCAGCCAGGCGTCGCGCGTATGGTGGTTACGATTGACACGCAGCCACATCGGTGGTCGCTGATTATTGGCTTCAAGAATAGCTTCCCACTGCTGCGGATAAGTGGCCTTAATACGTTTCACCAGCCAGGAAGGGTGTAAGAAACGTAAATCGCTTTGCGCGAACTCGGCCAGCAGTTCATCCTGACGACGCTGAAACTGGCGCAACACGCCGTTGATCAACCCTTTAAGCTGCGGACGCTTTATGACAACCGCACCTTCGACAGTCTCAGCCAGCGCAGCGTGCGGTGGAATACGGGTATGCAGTAGCTGGTAGAAGCCCACCATGATCAGATAGTGAACGGTGCGCTGTTTGCCCGTCATTGGACGTTCCATCAGCTGCTGGATCATCCACTCCAGTTGGGAGAGCGTGCGTAATACGCCGAAGCAAAGTTCCTGCAACAGCGCCTTATCTTTGTCGGCTACTTTTTGCTGCATGGCGGGCAGTACGTTACTCAACGATTGGCCCTTTTCGACAACCTGTTCGACAGCCTGGGCCGCCATACTGCGTAAATTAAGATGTTTTTTCATAAGCGCAAAAATAAAAATGCCCGGAGGCTCCGGGCTTTAAAAGAGATGAACCGTCAGATCAGACGATTCCCGGGCACAAACCACTCCCGACGCGAATTGAGCAGATCCTGTGCGCTCATCGCTTTCTTACCGGCAGGCTGTAAAGCGATGAGATTCAGGATGCCGTCGCCTGTTGCGACCTGGATGCCCTGCTTTGTCGCCTCGAGGATGGTGCCTGGTGCAGACTGTGTGTTCACAGCAATAACAGAAGCTTTCCAGACTTTCACTGGCTGACCTTCGATTTCAAGCCAGCTCATTGGCCACGGGTTAAAGGCGCGGATACAGCGTTCCAACTGAGTGGCCGAAAGCGACCAGTCGATACGTGCCTCTTCTTTGCTGAGTTTTTCTGCATGCGTAACCAGAGATTCATCCTGAACAACTGGTTTTATTGTGCCAGCAGCAAGCTGTTTTAGCGTTTCAATCAGCCCCTGCGGCCCCAAATCTGCCAGCTTATCGTATAACGAACCGCTGGTATCTTCTGCCGTAATTGGGCACGACAGCTTATGCAGCATATCTCCGGTGTCCAGACCGACATCCATCTGCATGATGGTTACACCTGTTTCGGTGTCGCCTGCCCACAATGAACGCTGGATCGGTGCGGCCCCACGCCAGCGTGGAAGCAGAGAACCATGAACGTTGATGCAACCCAGACGCGGCATGTCCAGTACGGCTTTTGGCAGAATCAGGCCATATGCCACCACCACCATTACATCAGCGTGCAGATCAGAAACCAGTTGTTGGTTTTCCTGGGGACGAAGAGATACAGGTTGGAAAACGGGTATCCCTTTTTCTTCCGCCAGCACTTTTACCGGGCTGGGCATCAGCTTTTTACCACGTCCCGCAGGGCGGTCCGGTTGGGTAAACACCCCAACGACGTTATGTCCAGAAGACAACAGCGCGTCGAGATGACGCGCTGCAAAGTCAGGTGTACCCGCAAAAATAATACGTAGTGAGTCTGACACGTTGATTCTTGTCCTTAAGCTCGGGCGTTCAGGCGGTCGAGTTTTTCAACTTTCTGACGAATACGTTGTTGCTTCAACGGAGACAGATAATCGATAAACAGTTTACCGACCAGGTGATCCATTTCATGTTGGATGCAGATAGCCAACAGGCCATCGGCCTCCAGTTCAAAAGGCTTACCGTCGCGATCGAGCGCACGAATTTTTACTTTTTCAGCGCGCGGTACTAATGCACGTTGTTCAGGAATAGACAGGCAGCCTTCTTCAATGCCCGTTTCACCGTCTTTTTCCAGCAGCTCTGGGTTAATGAGTACCAGACGCTCGTCACGGTTTTCAGAGACATCAATAACAATGATGCGCTGATGAATATCGACCTGTGTTGCGGCCAGACCGATACCTTCTTCGGCGTACATCGTTTCGAACATATCATCAACGATACGCTGAATTTCTGCATTCACTTCTTCAACCGGCTTTGCGACTTTGCGAAGACGCTCGTCCGGAATATGTAACACTTGCAAAACTGACATAGTTATCCAGAGTTGTGTTCAGGAATTGGAAAGATTATTACCTCTATTCTAGACAAAACCCGCTCTGATTGACAGCATCAGTGACCAATCGCAAAGATTGCCAGGACTGCTTGTGGCAGGGGAACAGGGATGACCCATATTGAGATTTGGTTACGTTTAGCACAAGTGAATGAACTGTATGGTGATGAGATGGTGCGCACTGCTCGCTGGCTTATCGCTCAACCGAGTATTAACAATACGGTACTTCGGCATGCAGGGTTCACTCCTCGCCAGGTCGAACGTTTTCTGGCCTTTTCTGAACAGTCACTGGAAAAAACGCTGCGTTGGCTTGAGTTACCCCATCATCATCTGGTTTTTGCCGACAGCAAGTATTTTCCGCCGCAGCTGCGTGCTATTGAGGATTACCCTGGCGTACTTTTCATTGCTGGCCGCCCTGAGTGTCTTCACTCATTTCAAGTTGCTGTTGTCGGCAGTCGGCAGTACTCCTGGTATGGCGAACGATGGGCGCGGTTGTTCTGCGAAAAGCTTTCAGCATGTGGTGTGACGATCACTAGCGGACTGGCTAAAGGGATTGACGGTGTGGCGCATACTGCAGCGATAAACACACACGGGGCCAGTATTGCGGTACTGGGAAATGGTTTGGAAACTATATATCCACGGCGACATGTTCGTCTTGCCGAAAGTTTGATAGAGGCCGGAGGTGCTCTGGTGTCCGAGTTTCCTTTGGATATGCTCCCTTTACCGCGTAATTTTCCCCGACGAAATCGCATTATTAGTGGTCTAAGTAAGGGAGTACTGGTTGTTGAAGCGGCACAGCGTAGTGGCTCATTAGTCACTGCACGCTGTGCGCTGGAACAAGGACGGGAGGTTTTTGCTTTGCCTGGACCGATAGGGAGTCCGGGAAGTGAAGGTCCCCATTGGCTCATTCAGCAGGGAGCCATGCTTGTGACGGCACCAGAGGAAATACTGGAAAGTTTGCAATATGGGCTGCAATGGCTGCCAGATGAGCCTGAAAAATCAATTTATTCGCCGGATCACGAAGAGGTGGCATTGCCATTTTCAGAGCTCCTGGCTAACGTAGGAGATGAGGTAACACCTGTTGACGTCGTCGCTGAACGTGCCGGCCAACCTGTGCCAGAGGTAGTGGCTCAACTGCTCGAACTGGAGTTAGCAGGATGGATCGCAGCTGTACCCGGCGGCTATGTCCGATTGAGGAGGGCAAGCCATGTTCGACGTACTAATGTATTTGTTTGAGACATATATCCATAACGAAGCTGAGCTGCGTGTGGATCAGGACAAACTGGAACGGGATCTTACCGACGCTGGTTTTGATCGTGAAGACATCTACAACGCGTTACTGTGGCTGGAAAAGCTTGCTGATTATCAGGACGGCCTTGCAGAACCTATGCAGCTTGCATCAGATCCCCTTTCTGTACGTATTTATACTGCAGAAGAGTGCGATCGGCTGGATGCGAGCTGTCGGGGGTTCCTGCTATTCCTGGAGCAGATTCAGGTGCTAAACCTCGAAACGCGAGAAATGGTGATAGAGCGCGTACTTGCGCTGGATACGGCTGAGTTTGATCTGGAAGACCTGAAGTGGGTGATCCTGATGGTTCTGTTCAACATTCCAGGCTGCGAAAATGCCTATCAGCAAATGGAAGAATTACTCTTTGAAGTGAATGAAGGTATGCTGCATTAATCAATCTTCATTCAGTATGAGTTGTTATGGCTAAATCAGCACTGTTTACGGTGCGTAAAAACGAGCCCTGCCCACAATGTGGGGCTGAACTGGTTATTCGTTCCGGGAAACACGGCCCGTTTCTTGGTTGCTCACACTATCCAGAATGCGATTATGTCCGTCCGCTGAAATCATCTGCGGACGGACATATAGTCAAAGTTCTGGAGGGTAAATTCTGCCCTGCTTGTGGCGCTGAACTGGTGCTGAGGCAGGGACGATTCGGTATGTTTATTGGGTGCAGTGATTACCCTGCCTGCGATCACACTGAGCTTATCGATAAGCCTGATGAAACCGCAGTAGTGTGCCCCCAATGCCAGACGGGCCATTTGGTTCAGCGGCGTTCACGTTATGGCAAAACCTTCTACTCCTGCGATCGCTATCCGGAGTGTCAGTTTGTCATTAACTTCAAACCGTTAGCGGGAGAGTGTCCAGAGTGCCACTATCCGCTACTCATCGAAAAGAAAACCGCGCAGGGTGCGAAGCATTTCTGTGCCAGTAAACAATGTGGAAAGCCGATCCCGGCGGAATAAAAAGTGAATAAAAACCTGCCTACGGACCCCATCGCTGCCGCGATAGAGGTTCTGCAACAAGAAAATGTCATCGCTTATCCAACAGAAGCCGTTTTTGGTGTCGGTTGCAATCCTGACAGCGAAACGGCGGTAATGCGTCTGTTGGAACTCAAACAACGTCCAATTGATAAAGGTTTGATTTTGATTGCGGCAAGCTTTGATCAACTCAAACCGTATATTGATGACAGTATGCTCACCGATGCTCAACGTGAAGCTGTTTTCGCTCGCTGGCCTGGCCCTGTCACTTTCGTTTTCCCGGCTCCTGCGACAACGCCGCGTTGGCTAACCGGTCGTTTTGATTCGCTCGCCGTGCGCGTCACGGATCACCCGCTGGTGGTTGCATTGTGCCAGGCTTATGGCAAGCCATTAGTTTCTACCAGTGCCAATCTGAGTGGACTGGCACCCTGCAGAACGGTAGAGGAAGTACGAGCGCAGTTCGGGGAAGATTTTCCAGTGGTTGAAGGTAATACCGGCGGACGTTTGAATCCCTCGGAAATCAGAGATGCTTTGACGGGTGAACAGTTTCGACAGGGGTAATATGAAAGAAGCCTATGCTGTTTTTGGTAATCCGGTAGCACACAGCAAATCGCCTTTTATTCATCAGCAATTTGCAGAGCAGCTGAAGATTGATCACTCTTATGGTCGGGTGTTGGCGCCGATCAATAACTTTGTGAATACGCTCAATGCCTTTTTTGCTGATGGGGGGAAAGGGGCTAATGTTACCGTTCCTTTTAAAGAAGAGGCTTTTGCGCGTGCTGATGAACTAACAGAGCGGGCATCGCTGGCTGGGGCGGTCAATACTCTAAAACGGCTGGAGGATGGGCGTTTACTGGGTGATAACACCGATGGTATCGGCCTGCTTAGCGATCTTGAGCGTTTGTCTTTCATTCATCCCGGGTCTCGTATCCTGTTGATTGGGGCTGGTGGAGCGTCCCGTGGCGTGTTGCTGCCTCTCCTGTCTATGGATTGCGCGGTGACTATTGTTAATCGCACCGCCTCACGTGCTGAAGAATTGGCGCAGATCTTCTCCCATACCGGCAGCGTTCAGGCGGTAGGAATGGATGAGCTGGATAATTACACCTTCGATCTGATCATCAACGCAACGTCCAGTGGTATTAGCGGTGATGTTCCAGCCATTCCTGCATCGCTTATTCATTCTTCGGTTTATTGCTACGACATGTTCTATCAAAAGGGGAATACTCCGTTCCTTTCCTGGTGCGTATCGCATGGTGCAAAACATTGTGCTGATGGTTTGGGAATGCTGGTGGGGCAAGCGGCACATGCTGTTTTGCTCTGGCATGGTGTACTACCGGAGATTGAGCCTGTGATTAAAACACTGCAACAGGAACTTTCTGCATGAATCAGGCGATTCAATTCCCTGATAGGGAAGAGTGGGTGGCGGATATTAATTCCGTCGTCTTCCCGGCGATGGTTCATGGTATGCAGCTAAAATGTGCCATAAAAGGAGAGACGCTGGCGCATCGCTTTGGCGGCGACACGCCTGAACAGTGGCTTGAAACTTTTCGCGAATATCGCTGGGATCTGGAAGAAGAGGCTGAAGCATTGATCCAGGCCCAGCAGGAAGATTCTCAAGGTTGGGTCTGGTTATCCTGACCTAAATACTCATCTTTCCACTTCACGTAGTTGTCAGCAGAATACTGTAGGCCTGCTTTCTCTTCATCAGTTAGTGGGCGGATTTGTTTAACCGGGCTTCCCAGATACAGATATCCGCTTTCCAGGCGTTTGTTTTGTGGAACCAGGCTCCCAGCCCCAATCATAACGTCGTCTTCTACGACTACGCCATCCAGTAAAATCGATCCCATACCGACTAAAACGCGGTTGCCAATGATGCAACCGTGTAGCATGACTTTATGACCAACCGTAACGTCCTCACCCACGATCAGTGGATTACCCTGCGGATTAGACGTGGATTTATGCGTGACATGGAGAACGCTGCCGTCCTGGATGTTTGTACGGGCGCCAATCTGTACGTAGTTCACATCGCCACGAATCGCAACCAGTGGCCAAATCCCGACATCATCAGCCAGACGAGCATCGCCAATGACAACACTACTACTATCGATCATGACGCGTTTGCCGATCTGTGGGAAAAGATCCTTATAAGGACGTAGTACATCAGACATGTTTACCTCAATGAAAATAGGGCGGTAATGAAGACTTTGGTTGGATTATTGAGACTGTGCAAGTGGTTTAGCTATCAAAAATCAGCCAAATTGCACAGGAATGTAGCGAAAGGAGTGAAAAACAAGCATTCGGCAAAAAAGATCCAAAAAACACTTGTGCTAAAAAATGGGATCCCTATAATGCGCCTCCATCGACACGGCGGATGTGAATCACTTCACGCAAACGGCCGGGCCGGTTGAAGAGAAAAACCTGAAAATGAGGGTTGACTCTGAAAGAGGAAAGCGTAATATACGCCACCTTGCGACAGAGCGCTAAAGCGCGTCGCAACTGCTCTTTAACAATTTATCAGACAATCTGTGTGGGCACTCGAAGATACGGAT
>NZ_JAOWIG010000063.1:0-48001 GCF_030332245.1 Citrobacter sp. Cy070 | reverse complement strand
GATATTTTTCCGGGGCTGGACCGGCGTCTGGCGGGCATGCTGCTCACTGCAGGAGGGATGCCGTGTCTGGTATGGCAGCCGCCACAGTCTGTGTCACCGACCAGCTCACTGGTCTTCTACCGTCTCGTCAGTGCCATTACCGCCTGCCAGCGGGTACTGCTGCTCGCTGATGGTGAACGCTGTGACGGACTGGCTCCGTACCGCCTGATATCACTCGATGGCTGCTGGTACCTTACCGGTGAACTTAACGGGCATATCACCGTGCATCCTCTGGCGACCATCCATGCGGTGACAGTTCTGAACACCACTTTTACCCCGCAAAAACGTCTCAGCCAGTTAACCATACAGGCGGGCTTTATCCGGGCCCTTCCGCACTTCAGCTGTATCCGCGAAGTCCTGTCTCCTGGGCCCTCTGAGGAGCCGGGCAACACACTGATTTAATGACCTCTGTTAAGAAGGAAAAACAATGACCTGGCATTACGAGAAAAATGGCATACGTCACGACAATGTGACCGAAGATGACATCACTGACCTGATTGCGCGCGGTGAACTCACCGCTGCCACGCTGGTGTGGCGACAGGGTATGACGGATTGGCAACCGGTCTCCGCCACCCCGCTTGCTACAGTACTGCAGCAAAGCACCATCCCGCCCGCACTGCCGGGGCACCGCATTCCCGGCGGAGTGGTATGGACGCTGGCATTTGCTCCCTTCATTGGTTATGCGCTTGAGCTGTGGACGGCAGGGTTGAACGGTATGTCCTTTGACGAGGCATATGATGCTGTCTCGGGCGGACAGTACTGGTTTATCACGCTGCTGCTCAATATCGCATTGGGGTATCTCGATGAGCGACGTCTGCGTAAGGCCGGAGTGGACACCATCACGTTCGGCAAACTGGCGTGGCTGGTACCGTTCTATCTGTGGCGACGGGCGAAAACCCTCGGTCAGAAACCGGCTTACTTCTGGGTATGGCTGGCAATGCTGGTTCTGACCGTTATGGCCTGAATCCTGCTCAGACAACAACATGCCTATATGATGCAATAAAAGGATATCACGATGAAAAAAAGACTCACTACTCTGGCTGTTACAGGGCTCCTGCTGCTCACGACCAGCGCACATGCCTACGATGTCACCGGTCGTCTCACCAACTGGTACGACATGAAGAAAAGCGGCTGGACCTCTGCGGATGGCTATGATGATGTGAAAATGCTCAATGCGCTTGGGTTGAAGGCTGACATCATTGGTTATTATCCGTGGACGAATACATTTTTGCTGCGCCAGGCCTATAACACCCCTCTGTATCTAGCTGACAAAAAAACAAAAACCGTCCGTTATCTGAACCTGAAAACGGCTAGCGGATATGCTTCTGATCTTGATGTGGTGTACCAGGGTGAGGATAACGGTAAAGGGTGTTACTTCAGTATCGTCGATACACAGGTGCAGCTTGAGATGGTTAATAAAAAGGCGGAGCCCCGTGTATTGATGGTGCTGCCTGAAAGCTGCACAAATAAACAACAACTGGCTGCCATTAAGGCCAGGCAGACAGAAAAGGATCGCCAACTGCAACAGTGGGCCTCTCAGCAAAGCCTGAAAGAACTGTGCCGCCGTACCGGTAACTGCTGAGCATCTGATTAAAGACGTTTTAAATCACACCAGATGCCCTGCAAATATATCGGGTGTCATCTGGCACCCATTAATTCAGGAAGAATGCCATGTTAAGTATTATCACTTCAGCCATATCCGCCCTCATTCTGTTGCTCGCCACCTTCAGTGCCAGTGCCGCTCAGCTTCCGGCAAACCTGATGGATAAAGACAATCCAGGCCAGGAGTACTGGTGCCAGGGAAACGACATCAATACTTCCATGTGTTCACTGACCGGTGTCAGCGACGACCATAAATTTGCCCTGATTCAGGACCTGCCGGGCCCGGCCTGTGAAGACCTTAGCTTCGGGGTTATCGACCTGGTGCGCCAGACCGGTGTCAATATTCCTTACGATGGTGGTGACTGTAAGGGCGATGTGCAGGCCGGATTTGTGCGCAGCACGAAAGATAATGCCCTGTATGTGAAAATTGTCCGGGGTAGCAAAACCCTGCGGCTGTATAAGGTACAAACCGGTTACTGATTATCACCCCACACCTGCATACACCCACAACCCCTGACGCGGCAGCGTCAGGGGTTTTTGCTTTTAAGGTACATCGAATGCCTGAATCTCACATGCTGCCACCGGGACCTTTTACCCGACAGCAGGCCGAAGCGATTACCCGCAGGTATCGCAACATCAGCATTGAAGACGACCAGGGCACACACTTCCGCCTGGTGGTTCGTGACTCTGAAGGTCGAATGATCTGGCGGGCGTGGTGCTTTGAACCGGATGCCGGTGAAGGGCTTAACCGTTATATCCGCAAGTCAGGCATGCTCAGAGCATCCTCCTCCTGACCACACCCATTCATCATCCCTGTATATCCTTTATTTCCCATACGCCAACCATCGTTGCTGGCGTTTTTATTGACGGAGAGTATCCATGACGACACAAACTCAATGCGAATTGGTACCCGCTAATGAACCTCAATTTGCCCTTACTGCAACACCAGTACCTGACGAACAGCGTCTCGATTTCTGGCCGCAGTACTTTGGCTCTATCCCACGATGGATAACGCTGGAACCCCGCATTTTCGCCTGGATGGACCGCTTCTGTGATGAGTACAGCGGTGGTATCTGGTCCTTTTACACGCTCAGCAATGGCGGCGCGTTTATGGCTCCTGATGCTGACAGTGACGATAAATGGCATCTGCTCAACGGCATGAACGGCAATGGTGCGGAAATGAGCGCAGAAGCCGCAGGTATTGCTATCTGCCTGATTGAATACAGCCATCACGCCTGTCGTACAGAATGTGACGCAATGAACGCACACTATTATCGCCTGCGGGACTATGCCCTGCAGCATCCTGAAGCTTACGCCATTCTGCGCATCATCGACTGACCGGAGGTACAACGAATGAAACAGCTTTCCTTTTTACCCGGCGAGATAACGCCACAGGACCGGCGTCTCATCCAGCGCGCCCTCAGGATTCTGGACCGGCATCTGCATGAGCCCGGGGTAGCCTTCACCTCCACCCACGCCGTACGTGAATGGCTGCGACTGCATATGGCCGCGCTTGAGCGGGAAGAGTTCCGGGTGTTGTATCTGGACAACCAGAATCAGCTTATTGCCCATGAGACGCTCTTTAGCGGCACGATTAACCGCACCGAGGTCCATCCCCGGGAGGTGGTCAAGCGCGCCCTGTATTTCAACGCGGCGGCGGTAATACTGGCGCATAACCATCCTTCCGGCGAGACGACGCCCAGCCAGGCGGACAAAGCCCTTACGCAGCGACTGGTTCAGGTACTTCAGTTGGTTGACATCCGCATCCCTGACCATCTGATTGTCGGTGGCAGGAAAATCTATTCATTCGCTGAACATGGTTTGCTTTGAGGTATGACATGAAAATTATCAGTAAACGCCGGGCGATGACAATTTACCGTCAACATCCGGCCTCCCGCATTTTTCGATACTGCACCGGCAGATACCAGTGGCACGGTAGCGTCTGTCATTACACCGGTAAGGTAGTTCCTGACATTCCCGGCGTGCTGGCGGTATACGCCGAACGCCGCCAGGACCGCAACGGACCTTATACCTGTCTGATGAGTATCACCCTGAACTGACAATAAAGAGGTTATAAATGAGCAACACTACATGGGGCCTGCAGCGGGATATCACGCCGCGCCTGGGAGCACGTCTGGTGCAGGATGGCAACCGGCTGCACTATCTGGCTGACCGGGCCAGTATCACCGGTAAGTTTAGTGACGCCGAATGTCTTAAGCTGGATGTGGTATTTCCACATTTTATCAGCCTGATAGAGTCGATGCTGACCACTGGTGAACTGAATCCCCGTCATGCCTACTGCGTCATCCTGTACCACAACGATTTTACCTGCGAAGCCGATACTCTTGGTAGTTGCGGCTACGTATACATCGCTGTTTATCCCACTCAACGCTAACTAATTTCACGAGAGCAAGCATGAAAACTCTACCTGCTACAATTTCGCGGGCGGCGAAGCCCTGTCTGTTGCCCGTGGCTGTCTGGAAAATGTTACTGACACGCCTGCTTGAACAGCACTATGGCCTGACACTGAACGACACCCCGTTCAGTGATGAAACTGTGATTCAGGAACACATTGATGCCGGTATCACGATGGCTGATGCCGTTAACTTTCTGGTGGATAAGTACGAGCTGGTTCGTATCGATCGCAGAGGGTTTAGTTGGCAAGAACAATCACCTTATCTTCGGGCCGTTGATATTCTGCGAGCTCGACAGGCAACTGGCTTGTTACGACAAAGCCGAAGTGACCTAGAACGCTGAATTCTACGAGCAGCATTCCCAATCTTCATCACCAATATTTCTCCTTTATTTACTCCTTGCATAATGCGTCTGCTACTTACAGTGGACGCAATACATCTTACGGACAAAATATCATGTAAACAGATAGTAAGACCTTTCGTGATCAACTGAGACAGTTTGTCTCAGCCAGCACTAGACAACAAGCTCTGATCAAGATGATGCCCCTAACACTATTAAATGCTACTCATTTGATAAATTGAGGGTTCCATAACAAAGTAGTAGATTGCCTTGTCATACAGTAATCAAGTAACTAAGCTGACCGGCTTAATGGCGGTAGTACTGCTTGTTTTGTACAATTAGTTGCGTAATGGTCTCTGATCAGATAAATATACAACTGTTTTTATATACAGGTTTAATGGCATGTTACAATATACATCTGTAGAGATTTGCGCAGGAGCAGGAGGTCAAGCCTTAGGGTTACATAACGCTGGCTTCGCTCACCGCGCACTAGTCGAGATTGATCCAGCTGCCTGCGAAACTCTTCGCCTCAACAATGAGCTCCATTCTTTGGGTTGGGGAGATATCGTAGAAGGTTGCGTTAAGCATTTTGCTGAACACACTGCATATAGTTTTTCTGATGTTGATTTGGTTGCAGGGGGAGTTCCTTGCCCACCATTCTCAAAAGCAGGGAAGCAACTTGGCAAAGATGATGAACGTGATTTGTTTCCGACGGCGCTCAAAATTGTGAACACCATTAAGCCAAAAGCAGTAATGATTGAAAATGTTTCTGGTTTACTAGACCCAAAGTTTAAGCAATACCGGCAAGAACTAGATCATGCTTTCTCTGCAATGGGCTATAAAACCTTTTGGAAACTTCATCATGCCTCTGATTACGGAGTTCCTCAGCTTCGCCCACGTGTTCTTTTAGTGGCATTGCGTGGTGAATATGCAGCTCATTTTCATTGGCCGAGTGAAACGTTGATACCGCCGACTGTGGGTGATGCCCTCTTTGACTTAATGTCAATGGGAGGTTGGGAAGGAGCTGAAGCCTGGAGAAAGGCAGCAGATAATATAGCTCCTACACTTGTTGGCGGCTCCCATAAGCATGGTGGGCCAGATCTTGGCCCGACAAGAGCCAAAAGATCCTGGCAAGCGCTTGGAGTCAATGGACATTCCATAGCGGATAATGGCCCTGAAAAGGGGTTTATCGGGTATGTTGGAAGAGACGGAAAAATTCGGACTGGTTTTGAAAATATGCCTCGTTTGACTGTAAGAATGGCTGCACGAATCCAAGGTTTCCCCGACTGGTGGAAATTCTCTGGTAAAAAAACAGCTGCTTATCGTCAAGTCGGTAACGCTTTCCCCCCCCCTGTTGCCGAGGCAACAGGAAGGCAAATCCGTAAAGCACTCGAAGCTGTTGACATCATGAAAAAACAACAGTTGGCGTTACCACTCGAGTCAAATGATATTCAGAGCTTGCGTATTGCGTAGGCAACGATTTCGTCTAATGAAATCCCATCTGCATCGGCTAGCTGCTGAGCTTTTCTTAAAGCAGCTTCTGGCAGATGGAGCATTGTTGTTATCCCGAACTTTTCAGGGAATGCCCATGAGCATGTGTAACAATCATCAGTGCATCCCTCACATGCTCTTCTCTTACCTACGTTGCAATTGTGGCAAAGAGCTTGCCAATTGGTTAACTCATTTCCACCACCACGTGACAAAGGTATTTTGTGATCCGCTTGTAGCCCCCTGACCCCAGCAGCAACAGTTTTACCACATGTTGCACATGTGTTGCTGTGGTTAGAAAATAAACCAGATCGTTGTGATTCTGTCAGGTATTCCCTTTCCATTGGTGGGGCAATCATATTTGATTTTAGCCGCCAAGCATGCCCCGAGAACTCCGCAATGTACGAGCTTTCGAGATCACAGCCTAGTTCATCTCGCAATTCTCTTGTTCGTCTATCGAAGTACTTTTGCCCTGTCAGTTCCAGTAGTTCTATTGATGAGACCCAAGGTTTAGGAAAATCAATATCATCCGAGCCCCATAATCTCTTCAGGATAGTCAACTTGACTTCACTCAATCGCTTTTTTTTAGGTAACGTTGACAAATAATTTTCGAATAATTCCATGCTATCTCTCGAAAGAAACCTTAAAATCACAAGGGATTACACCACAGATGGAAGTGTACAGGGAAGGGCTATCTTAAAATCAGGCATACCTAAACAGGCTAAGAACCAAAGCTTCACAATACGTATTTTTCAAAAAAATCGTTCTGATATCACTACTAATGAACATCCTATCATCAATGTGAAAAATCGACAGGAATGAGCCAACCTGAAATTGCATATATCAACTGTTGATGTAGGTCGATGAAAATCACTTACACATACAGTTACACGCGAAAAAATTATAATATAAGCAAAGAGAGTTTTTAACGTAACTAATTGATTTTGATGGTGCCGATAATAGGAGTCGAACCTACGACCTTCGCATTACGAATGCGCTGCTCTACCAACTGAGCTATATCGGCCCTGATAAGGACATGCCCACGAATGCGAACACGGGGTAGAAGGTTAAAACTAACCGGGCGATGCGTCAATGGCCTTGTGAATCAAACGCCTAATTTTGCATCATCCGGTTTCAATTACGCACGAATCGTGTCGTGACAGGAATGCTTGTACCCGGTCGGGTATGACTATAGCCAGCGGCGAACCTGTCGCTCAAAGCGATCCCATTCCAGCCCGAAATGTTTTCGCAATTGTTCCTCTTCAAAATCAATATGCAATCTGGCAACCGCCAGCATAAACAGCGGTACAGCCACTACGCCAGCCGGACTGCCGATGAACAGAGCAAAGGCTAGCTGGAGTCCGCTCATACCAAGGTAGATCGGGTTGCGACTCCAGGCGTAACATCCGCCGGTAACAAGCGTGGTCGATTTATTTGCATGAAGCGGGTTCAGGGTCGTACGTTTCATCCGCATTTGCCATGCGGTATGCAGTATCATCCACAGACTGACACTGGCCAGTAATGCGCTTATCACGATATTTACCGCGCCAAATGTGAAACGTGAGCTCGCCGTCAACGCATCGGCAACGAGGAAAAGTACTAAGATGAGTGGCGGCGGAAACCAGGCTCTTAATTTTTGCAGGAAATGACGCATGGCTATGGACTAACCTCGGAAGCGGTTTGATTAACGCTGATACCGTTATAAATACCCTGTAAAAGACACATAAACAAACGATGCTTCATTCACTACAGGCTTTCGCCTTCACCAGACAGGCAGGATCTGTAGCACTAACCTCTGCAAAAATACCGGCATCAGAGGCATCCGCCCCTGATGTTCCCGACAGGTTTACGCTGAAAAAGTTGAATCCGACGCTGATTCAAACACCCCTACAGACTGCTTGTAAAAACGCATAAAATCATCAAACATCACTGGCGGTAAAAATTGATAGCCCTGCAGGTAATCCACATTATTTTTCCCCAACCATTGCTGCTGATAGCCATATTCAACGCCTTCCGCCACCATGCGTAATCCCAGGAGCCCGGAAAGATGAATGATTGACTCGAGCATAGGGATATGTTGCTCAGCTTCTTTAATAGCCTTGATGAAAGTTTTATCAATTTTGATAACATCCAGGTCTAACTCATTGAGATAGCAGAGGTTAGCGTATCCCGTCCCAAAATCATCTAAAGCAAACAGAACTCCTCTGTTTCGCAACGATCGTATCAGCTCTTTGATGGCTGGAGTGATAGTGAGAGTCTGATTTTCGGTTATTTCAATCATTAATTTTATCGGTAGTCTTTGCGTTATCTCCATAAAATTAAGGCATTCCCAATAAAAAACGGGATTACTTAAACCTGATGGACTGACATTAAAGGAGACGAATAGTGTTTTATTTATCCCCTCGCTTCCGTCGACCAGATTACGCGCAACGGTGGTCATTAAATAGCTCGTTAACTCATTCATTAAGCCACTTTTTTCAGCCAGAGGTATAAACTCACGCTGAGAAATCGCATAATTATGGCCCTGTGGCCATCGAGCCAAAACCTCAACGCCACAGACGTCCCCATTGATATTTACGATGGGCTGAAAATAAGGAATGATTTCTTCATTCCTTATTGCCATACTCAGTCGACCAGAATCTGAGACATCATATGCTTCGCCGTAAATTACATTCTCACCAGAATAATTGTTTGTCGGGTAACCTTCATGCAATAAATTATTCCTGGTTAAAAAAATGATGGTTTCATTAAAATGAGAAAATCCCAGGCGAGCGGTTATCCGTTCCCGATATCGATACACTGACTTAGTTGTTAGTGAGTTAGCAATACAAAAATCGTGCAACTTTTCTTTTGTGAATGATGCATACAACATTTCCTCTTCAAATTCAGTCAAATGAAAAGTAAACATCGTCGAACCTTTAGTGACCTCCACAACCTCATTGGGTGCCATTAAATTGGCTCTTAGCTGAGAAATCAATTGATCAGATAATTCTCGTCCATTAATGAAAGCATACTCCTCGTATCCTCGATTAACAGAACGAGTTTCATTCATCCGAAGAACAATACAGTTTATGTTGATAAACTGCGTGCTATTTCTCTGAAACCATTTCCTGACCAGGAGCAATGGTAACCGGTTATCGATCACCAGCAAACAGGACGGGTGTCGTGGAATAACTGACTGCGTACCAGAAATAAATGTTCGCGCATCAACCAGTACCAGATTTGGCAGCCATGCTTTTATCCCTGAGAAAAGAAAAATATCATAACCGAGCAGAAAAACCTTTTTCATATTCATAGTTACCACCAACTTAAATTTATGGCATAGCAGGTCCCTCGTTATATACACGAGAGAATATACAACACCTTCAGCCTCCAGCAATTATAAGGCGGTTCGTGAACTAACTTTATCCATAAGTCATATCACGTAGTTTCAGATTTTATAATCACAATTATCCATATGCGTATTCCCATTAAATGGTAAATCCATTTTAAATATCGAAAAAGGAAAATTCCTAATTTTCACCAGTACAAATCCTTTTACTCATTTTCACCACAAGACAAAATAAAAGACTACAAACATAAGAAACAACAAAACATACAACCACAAAAATCAAAATACTAACATATTATCTCGATTCATGCTGCCCGACAAACCATGAGCGTACGTCGCAGATCTCTTATCGCATAGACATTTCCGGCGATACGGATGACCTTATAATAGAAAATATCCTGTTGAGACATAAGCAGTTCGGTAATTTCATCGGGAACATTATCATTTTTGTTTTTGACGATAGCCTGGCGACGAATTTGCAAATATCCGTCGCGGTCTTTGCCAATAAAATTCAGAACAACATTACGATCTACAGCATAGTGCTTACCTTGAATATTAAGGCTCCCTACCTGGGATACCCGCCCTTCGGTAGCGGAAGAAATACGAAAAACCAACAGAACTTCACCTTCAATTTTTACCCCCTGAGTTTGCGCCTGCAAATGAAGGTAATTCTTGGCAGAGCAGGTCAACGTCTCAGGTTCTTGATGGCGATAAAAAAAGTATGCTGTTGTCACAGCAAGAAAGATCACCCCGCTAATAAAGATAATTTTCGCATTCACGGGCAACCCCTCCTTTATCCAGCGTACAGATCCCCAAAAAATTCTCTTTAAGATTATTACCTGCCGATAAATTATTATCATCATAAAAAACAATTGTTTTCTTGCCATTATGACAAATTATATTTACTTTTCGCCACATATCAGAAGATAAAAATGCCTTCGTTTTATCAGCATTATTGTCATCGGCAGTATAAAGTTCACAATCACCTATTGCCCTGATATAGATAAAATTCGTGGTACCTGAGTTAAGAGCTGGCAATATCAAAACCGCGCTCCCAAGAAAAGCGAACAACAAAATGAACAGAAGAATATTTTTGCGTTTCGGTGTTGCGGGTGAATTCACCGTTTCTGTTACCGAACGAACAGGTACATCCCTACTGAAAGATGACTGTTCATCATTGACCGAAGCATGGAACAAAAATCCCTGCCGGGGCAACGTTTCAATGGGGTTTTCGGCCCCCAACTCACTAAATGCTTTTCGCAATATACTGATACTTTTATTAAGGCTATGACCCGATGGGGCCATGCCATGCTTCTTCCATACTTCTTCTATGATAAACTCACGGTGGAGTTGTTGATTTTTATAGGCAATGAATAGCTCAAGTAGTCTCGCTGTAGATGCCGAAAGGATTATTGTAGTATCGCGATGTTTCAGGCTTTTTCTGGTGGAATCGTACTCAACCTGATCATTAATTATACTTTTCATACTACCTGACTCTTAAATACCGTGACATGGAGTACAAATGACCAAAGTTTCATCTGTGCCAAGCTGATTACTGCATTGTATAAAGATAGTTACAGTATAGGTTCGATATCTAACCATGACATATCGGATCAGACTCAATACTTACTATTGATTGAGTTTGAAGCACCCCTGACCCACTGGAATGTATTTCTGCAACGCTACGATAAACTTTCGGTTTTTAGTTTTGAGCTCACTGCTACGCCAGGTTTCACCCGGCAACACATAACGCATGGTGGCTTCATCATCGGTTGAGTTGCACCCCTGATGTACGATGATTTTAAAAAAAGTATTCCCGGTGTTTTTCAATGTTCCGTTAGCCTCATCAATGGTGTAGGCCAGATTTATGTTTCTCGGGCGAACAACCAATATGGTGTCCATAGCGATCACCGGGAGAGCCTGCCCGCCTTTCCCTTGATTACGTTCAGTAAACAGCGTGATCGGCATTTCACGAAACAGAATTCGGTAATAGCGTTCTTTATCATCCTGCGGCCCACGGTAGAAAATCTTAAAAAACTCACTCGCCTGCGGAGCCAGTGAAAAATTCAGCGGAGTAAACAGAAGTTCGCCTTCAGCAATAGCACTCCTGTTTTCTCCTCCCGGTCCCGGCTTATCAATTTTTACTGCGCCGATACTGTATAAATTCTGTTTCTGGCTATCGTTATAGATTCGTTTACTGATAAATGATTTATCCGACGGCATCTCATAAATGGTCGACTCCAGGTAGACTGCCTGTGTAGAGAATGCTGTCAGACCGGAAAGTAGAATAAATACCCATCTAAGCGCCAGACGACGGCGGTTCATGGCGTCACTCCCACCCAATTCGCCGTGACTTTTATCTCTCCACTAGCGCTGACGACACCTTCCCAGTCAGCGCCGGAAACGGTTAACATCGAACGCGAATCATTCATTGGGAAAAGCAACTTTAAATCAGTAGCATAATAGCTTCCATCGTCATTGTTATTTGCGTCCCAGGGCGTCTGTTGCCACTGCGCATCTCTCATACTGACTGCCGCTTCACTGCAGCTATTTCGTTTTTGCACCACGCCCCCCGACTGACTGTTGTACTGCAGAAAAGCGGGAATGGGGACGGACAGCCCGCCTTGCGCAGACGTAAACAGACAGTAGGGCACACTGTTTATCGTCGTACTTTCCCCAATAACTTGCGCGGTGATACTGTCGGCCTGACGGGGGCCAGAGACGGTTACGGTGTAATCCATTTCTATAGGAGCGGCATCACCAATCGTGCCACTACCGCTCGCAGAAGCTGTGTTGTCCGAAGAGACGATACTGATCCCATACTCCTTCGGCACAATATTGAGCTGTAGCGAAGGGGTAAACTGGTAGTGTCCTGACTCTGGTGTTAAGCCATTATAAAAGCCGAAGGTAAAGGGCTGACTGTTAGTAATGCTGATCCCTGAATCGACAAGATTCTTCAAAAATGCTTTTGACAGAAAAATATAAATGTATTCTCCAGAGGTCGTAAAAACGTTGTAATAAGCAGTTGAAGTACCATAGTTATACCAGTTTGAACCATTCCCGGAGTATCTCACGGTGGCCGCTCCGGGCGTAAAACCTAGCATCGCCGTGTCGACAAAAGCGCGAAACGTCAAGGAGGCGGTCAGATTGGCCGTTTGTTGCAAGTTATAACTCACCATTTTGCAAATCACACCGTCAGTACCGCCCACCACGCCAAGTTCGCAATAACCAGAGTCTTTGGTGATGCTCGGCGTACCGTCGCTGGCAACCCAAAGCTCCTGAAATGCGTTAGTCGAGACAAGTGACAGATGACCGCGTTTAGTTAACGTGTAATTGACGTAATTCCATGCTCCTGTCGATTGGTCTTTGCACCGTTGCCCGGAAGAATAATCATAATTTACAGAAGTATAACAGCGGTTGAACACATAGGTTTCGCTGCTACCAGTAGGCACATTGCGAAAGTACTCATAAGCAGTATCGGTCAGGGAAGCGAATCCGTAGGCGCCACCAATAACGCCTGCGACAGAGCCGACCTGCGCATGATAAAAACCGTTTTTGTCTGTGCCCAATCCGGCAATAAACCCGGTTGATGGACATTGAGTGCCACTATAACAACGGATTCCCCGGAAAGGCCCGTTAATCGGGGAGTTATCAATCCACATGTCCTGATAATAATTTCCAGGCGCAGTCCAGCCAACAAAACCTAAATACCCGAGACTGACCTGAGAGGTACCGTATTTTATCCACGTGTTTGACCCGCTGAAACGTGGATCAAGTGCCGATGGGGTAATAAAGTATTCACTATCAATGGCATTTTCGATAAACAAATAGTTATTACTGACTGATCCCGAAGAGATTGCATTCAACGCCAAAGCAGGCACAGGTGAAAAACTCCCTACGGTACAGATTACAGTAGCTAATTTAATCAATACTTTCATTTTATTACCTCTGCGCCATCGTGGTTTGCGTTGCACATTTCACATCACCAATCCACGCTGCGCCCCGTGCTTTTTCCAAATCAAGATCGGCTTCGCATATGCTGCCATTGGCTGAAATTAACGTGATGACCGGATACTTTTTATCGATATCAATAGCAAACTCACCCTTCTCATCCGTACGCGTTTTACCGATGTGGTTATGGATATCGGTATTTGCAGCCAACTGCCCATCGGGATAACGAATGCGCCCGAATACGGTGACCATGCTTTTCACTTCAGGGTTGATAACACCCACATTACCCGGATATAGCGTCAGCTCCTGTTTGCGTCCTGAAACAATATCGAAGCTGTCCTCAGAGTTTTTATCATTGAGGATTTCCAGCTTGTACTGAGCATAGGGCGGCAGTGCAATGAAATTTGATTTACCGCTGAGAAGATAGTTGCGGTTATTAATCTTCGCAGCCAGTTTCCCTTCGCCGGTCAAATCTGTTTTCACAATGATGCCAGACCGCTGCCGCTCTTTACTCAGGCCGAAATCTTTACCTGCCCACGCCAGAGAACCCTGGGAAGAGAAGTTCATATTGGTGGAGTTGTCAGCAGAACGCGTTACCGATACGGTGCCGGCGTTATATTTCGTGTCATAACTCAAATTGCCGTTTACCGAATAATTATTGTCGTAATACTGTTCACCACTCAGACGCGTTGATGCCGACAATCCGACCGATTTAATCGGGCCCTCAGCATACTGCTTGCGCGCGCTAAGATTACCCTGAGTACTGCCATAGCGATCCCGGGAGACGCCCATGCTCAACCAGGATGCCAACGGCAACGATAAATCCAGACTGACATAACGTTCCTGTCGCCCATCGTCATTCCGGTTGTTGTAGTAATAACGCTGAATACCTGCACGCAACCCAACCGTGGCATACCTGCCTGAATAAAGGGTCGTGCTGTAGTCCAGATTACGATATTTATTTCCCGAGTAGCGATTCTCCGTCTGACTCACGGTGAGCGAACCGCCATGAGGAATAAACTTTCCGAGGTTAAGAGTCCCGCCAATGGAATAATTATCACGCTCCTGCATGGGCAGACGATCGCCAATTTTACTGTCTTCACGAGATGCCCAAAGGGAACCGTATCCCTCAGGTACATTAAGGTTGATGTTACTGATATTCCGCCATGACGAATCGTTCGCCACCAGCGTCTGATTGCCAATGCTTACGTATTCATTCACATTGAGCGTGACATCCGTTTCATTAACCGCATTGTTGTCAAAACCGTAGAGCGTGGACTTCAGGCCCAGCCCCGACAATATCGCCAGCGTCACCGATGCGGCCCCCCCGGCAATCCAGGTCTGCTCGCTGCCCAAATCCTGATAATGATTTCGCTTATAACTCACACGGTCATAATCCAGTGAACCACCAAACAGCTGCCACGAGAGCTGATCAATCCCGGCAGCTTGCTGGCGGGCAAAGATTTTATTAACCCTGCTGATACGACTATTAATTGTCCGGCCATTGACCACGATATCTACCGTGACGTCATAAACACCATACGGAAAACGACTGGTATCAATTTCATAACTGCCCATATTAAAGTTCTGCACGCTGAGCAAACGCCCATCACGGAAGACATGAACCTCGCCAGCGGCTGGCAAAAATACGGTAATCGGCGTAAGTGAAAGCGCGGTATTCTCAACAACCGTACTTCCTTTGTTTCCGTAGCTCACACCGTAAATTTTCCCGCCATTCAGTGCATTCAGGCTGGCAATAGACTGGACATTCCAGGTGTCGAGCATCCCGAGCGCCAGTCGATAACCGTCATAATCACGCTCATACATCGCACGATAAAGTTTGCTGGTGCCGTTGCTGTCGCCGATGCCGTAAAACGAACCGTTAATGTTGATATGGTGCTCACGCAGCGATGTTGTGTTGTCCACCGTCAGATAGCTGCGGGTACTGCTGCCATTATGATAATCGTTGTAGTAGGTACCAAAGTTATAGTTCAGGACGTTAGAGAGAGACTCCACGCTGGAAGGTCCAAGCAGGCTACTGCGTGCGACAATCGCTTCAGTTAACGCATCTTTGCTGACAATCATCTCCAGGTGAAATGAAGAGACGTTGAGCTGCAGGCGTGCATTGTCCGATAGCTCGATATTGGTGTTATCGTGAAATTTCACATCACGAATTTTTTCTACCAACGCACGAGTTTTTCCAGATAACACGGCATTATTAGGCAATTCAGCAAGAGTCAGGGCTTTAACTGTAATATTGCCATCAACAAGCGAAATCACCGCATCGGCAATCTTTTGCTGACTTTTCTCGTCAGTCTCGTTGTAACGAATATATACCGGCACCGTCATTCCCTGCTCCAGTGAACGGGCGAAAGCACTGGGAATAACGTAATTACCCACTTTTACTGGGGCTGCATGTGAAGTTCCTGGTGTCAGCGCAAGAAAAAGACAAATGCTACCGCCGACAATATTTATTGTTGTCATATGCATCCTTACATTCCGGTATTTTTATTTATCCCGTACAGATGGCTGCAATCGACCATCACTTCACTGTAATAAACTGCTTACCGTGCCAGATACCGATGCGTGAACGGCTATTGCTGATGTCGGTAAACTGTAATTTTATTTTCGTACCCGGCATAATGTAATAACGTTCGCGACAACCTCGTCCCTGATCGCGAGCCTTATCCTTACAGGCGCCATAGGCGATCACACGAAACGAAACATTGCCAGTATTGGTAATAACATCGCCATTGCGGCTGTATTCAAAACGCTCTTTTCGCGGAGCGACCACCAGAATAGTGCCAATTTCTGCCGACGCTGTTGCAACCGCCATTTTATTCGCCCGGGTTTCCACGCTCTCGGTGACCGGCTCATCTATCCATTGCAGACGATAATAACGTTCGAGATCATCTGCTGGTCCTTTATAAAAGAAGCGAAAAACATCCTTTGCCTGACCAGGAAGAATAAGATTGGCAGGTGTAGAAAGTAACTCTCCGGAATTAACAGGCTTTATTTCGACTCCCCCCGCCAAAGGTGATGACAATTGTTTTACCGAAACACTGACATAACGCGCCGCATCAGTTGTATTAGTAATTTCTTTCGATAATGAACTCTCAGCAGAAGTCATTATCGATGTGATTTCACCCACATTAATTGCCCATCCGGGAAAAGATGCTACTAACCCTACCAACATCGCTGTCGGTAAATATTTTTTCATGACGCCATTCCTGATAAATTCGGGAGAAAAAATTCTCCCGAATTTTTATTACTTAGGCAGACGGAGTCGTCCAGGTTGCATTAAACTGTACTTTTACATCGCCGGTCCAATAGCCGTCTGGCAGAGCAGAGTAATCCGTTACTGCCTGGCTACCATCAGAAGTCGCTGACGCGATGGTGAATTTGAAGTTGGATTGATCGCTGACACGAGCAGCACCGTTATAAGCGCCATCAGCCATCAGGCTTTCAAGACCAGAAGTCGAACTGGAGTTAACCAGGACAGTATCTGATGAATTAGTCAGCGCGGTGCCATTCCATGCCACCCCTACGTTCAGGGTAGACGCATCGCCACTGGCGTTGGTCAGCGTGTTACTAATGATCTGAGCAGTCAGCTCAAAATCAGTTGCCGTTTCCTGACCCTGAATAGTCACATCAAAAGCACCGTCCTGAGAGTTGAAGGCGTTCAGTCCTTCAGCATACTGGAAAGTCAAAGAGTTCAGCGGAGTGACAACCAACATGCTGGTGGTATCTTTTGTTGCCGTCGCGTCCCACGAGGCAGTTGCAGAAGCAGTAACGTCTGCCATTGCATTTGCTGCAACAAATACAGAAGCCAGAGAGGTTACTAATAATAATTTTTTCATTTTTATCTTCTCCTAAGAACAAACTCACCACCGAGTCTTATTTTTAAATCACTCCAGCGGTTCCATTAATTGCGAGCCAGAATTGCCGCGCCAAAAAATTATCATTTGAATTAAGTAACATCTCAACAAACCCTGAAACGCAAAAATTACAAAAAACTAAGAATTTTCCCACCAAAAAATCTATCTAAGAAGTTTCCTAAGACGCAATTACTTAAAATATGCCATGCTTCAGAATTATCACCCACACAAATAAGTAATACCAAACAATTCATCTTTTTTATGTTTTTGATAAATATCAAAAAGATCATACAAATAGCACCTAAGCAAAACCCTTACAAAACATAAAGATAATTAACACCTCCATATTTTCTCTATAATGCTTATTATTTGTTGCAATTATGCTAAATTTTTAACTTCACAAGAAAATTCTCATAAAATATTCATATATGAGGGAATATTCTTATAAAATAAGCACTAAGCTGGAGGATTAGTATTCGAATTGATAATTATTTCACAAAAATAAAACCAGGAATTTTCCATATAAAAAGAATATTCCTGGAATATCAAGATTTATATAACGTTCAACCATGAGAGATTTAGCTGAAACCTTTTAATCCCAAATAACTATTAAGTGTTACCGTACGCACTCGATGTAGGGTAATCAAATTTTGTTGTTCGAGGGATTTTAATGAGCGGCTAACGGTTTCAATTTTAAGGTCAAGATAACTGGCAATTTCCTCCCGGGAGAATGGCAAGTGTAGCGTCGTTTCTGGCCTGCCAATACGTAAATGCATCTCGTAAAATTCCACCAGAAAAGCAGCGATCCTGGCCTCAGCATGTTTATTCGCATAGCGCCGCAGTTTTTCAACAATGAATCCATTGTCCCTGCAGAGAAACTTGATGACTGCGGCAGCAACCGACGGATCCTTTTCTGCTACTTTGAACAACCGCGCAATATCGATATGACATACCTCCGCAGCCGTTGCCGCCTTAATCGTTGTCAGGTACTTCCCCCCTTCGACAGCATCCAGCGCCATGATATCTCCCGGAACATAAAAGCGACTGATAAAATCGTTATCACCGCATTCCACGCTGGACTTGCAGTATCCCTCGTGAATAACAAAAAGCATGTTTGCGGCTTCATCCTGCCTGGCGAGTATCTCCCCTGCTTTAAACCTTCTTCTTTTGTCTATTAATCGGTGTTGATTATCACGATCAATTGCCGCTCCCTTTGGACACAGCGAACAATGGCGGGGGGGAAACGGGTCGCCGAGCGGCACAACAGGAATGCGATGTTTGTGAATATCCGATTTCACGCAACAACTCCTCATAAAAATGAGACTGATTCTAATAGATCGGGCCATGGGAACAATACGTGAACTGAAGACCAGGAAAATTCATGCTGGCGGGGAAAATTCTGTGATACATCGCCTTTATGGCGCAGGGACGCATGGGTCAAAACCAGACTGATGATGTTAAAACGCAGGATAGAAAAAATGTGGCAGTGGAGTGAAGGTTAGAATTAACTGGGCGATGCCTTAATAGCCTTGAAAATCAGAGTGCTATTATGGCATCGCCCGTTTTCAATTACGCACGGATCGTGTCGTCGCCGAAGCCAACCCATTTGTATGTAGTCAGTGCTTCCAGCCCCATTGGGCCACGCGCGTGTAATTTTTGCGTGCTAACTGCCACTTCCGCCCCGAGCCCAAACTGACCGCCATCGGTAAAACGGGTGGAGGCGTTCACATACACAGCGGAAGAATCGACTTCATTCACAAAACGATCGGCGTTGCGCAGCGTACGCGTCAGAATCGCATCGGAATGCTGAGTACCATGCTCACGAATATGGGCAATGGCATCATCCAGACTGGTGACGATTTTCACGTTCAGATCCAGCGATAAAAACTCATCGTCATACTGTTCCTCTTTTACCGCTACGACGTTTGCCGGTCCGGCCTGCAACGCGGCAAGCGCAGCATCATCTGCATGAAGCGTCACGCCGCTTTCTGCCATTTGCTGGCTTAGAGCAGGCAGGAAGCGCTCAGCGATACTCTGATTCACCAACAGTGTTTCGACAGTATTACACGTGCTCGGACGCTGGGTTTTGGCGTTAACGATAATCTTCAGTGCCGGGGCGATCTCCGCCGTGTCATCTACATAGATATGACATACGCCAATACCACCGGTGATAACCGGGATAGTCGACTGCTCACGACACAGCTTGTGCAGGCCCGCGCCACCGCGAGGGATCAGCATATCGATGTACTTATCCATACGCAGCATTTCAGTGACCAGCGCACGATCCGGGTTATCAATCGACTGCACCGCGGCAGCCGGTAAACCGCAGGCTTGCAGCGCATGCTGGATCACCGCAACAGTGGCGGCGTTCGTCCGGTACGTCTCTTTTCCTCCGCGCAGGATCGCCGCATTGCCGGTTTTCAGGCACAAGGTAGCCACATCAACGGTGACGTTTGGACGCGCTTCATAAATCACGCCAATCACGCCCAGCGGCACGCGACGACGCTCCAGACGCAGACCGCTATCCAGCAGACCACCGTCAATCACCTGCCCGACCGGGTCAGCGAGATTACACACCTGGCGTACATCGTCAGCAATCGCTTTCAGACGCGCTGGCGTCAGTGCGAGGCGATCAAGCATCGCTTCGCTCAGGCCATTTTCACGCGCCTGTTCAACATCCTGTGCGTTCGCGCTGAGGATGCTTTCCGTTTGCGCTTCCAGTTCATCAGCAATGGTTTCCAGCACGCGGTTTTTTTCGCGACTGGAGAGTAGCGCCAGCTTATATGACGCAGCTTTGGCAGCAATGCCCATTTGTTCCAGCATATGCCTGTTCCTTAACGGGTAATCATATCGTCGCGATGGACAGCAACCGGACCGTATTCGTAGCCCAGGATGGTGTCGATCTGTTGTGAGTGATGTCCGGCAATACGGCGCAGCGCATCGCTGTTATAACGTGTAACGCCATGGGCAATATCGCGCCCTTCCAGATTGCAGATGCGGATCACTTCACCACGAGAGAAGTTGCCTGTCACGCTTTTAATCCCTTTTGGCAATAATGAGCTGCCGCGCTCCAGAATCGCTGCGGTAGCACCCTCATCAACGGTAATTTCCCCGGCAGGCGGCGCGCCGAAGATCCAGCGTTTACGGTTCTCCAGTGGAGAAGCCTGAGCATGAAAACGCGTCCCAACGGAAACGCCTTCCATCACGTCGCCAATCACGCCCGGTTTGCTGCCTGCGGCAATTATGGTGTCGATCCCAGCGCGGCAGGCCACGTCGGCGGCCTGTAATTTAGTCCCCATACCACCGGTTCCCAGACCAGAGACGCTGTCTCCGGCAATGGCGCGCAGCGCATCATCAATACCGTGCACGTCTTTGATAAGCTCCGCCTGCGGATTGGTGCGCGGATCGGCGGTAAACAGCCCCTGCTGATCGGTCAGCAGCAGCAGCTTATCGGCTCCGGCAAGGATCGCCGCCAGCGCCGAAAGATTGTCGTTGTCACCGACTTTAATTTCAGCGGTCGCCACCGCATCGTTCTCATTGATGACCGGAACAATGTTGTTATCCAGCAGCGCGCGCAGCGTATCGCGGGCGTTGAGGAAGCGCTCTCTGTCTTCCATATCCGCACGCGTTAGCAGCATCTGCCCGATATGAATACCGTATATCGAGAACAGCTGTTCCCACAGTTGAATCAATCGGCTCTGCCCTACCGCCGCCAACAGCTGTTTCGACGCTATCGTTGCCGGGAGCTCAGGGTAACCAAGATGCTCACGTCCGGCGGCAATCGCGCCCGAAGTAACGATAACAATACGATGTCCCGCGGCGTGGAGCTGTGCGCACTGGCGAACCAGTTCTACGATATGGGCGCGGTTCAGGCGGCGCGATCCGCCCGTTAACACACTGGTGCCAAGTTTTACCACCAGCGTCTGGCTGTCACTCATGATTCTCTGCCATTCAAAATTGGGGAAAATGATATCAAACGAACGTTTTAGCAGGACTGGCCCCGGTTGCCAACAGCCAGCGCACAAAGCATGAAATTTTATTGCGCAGGATCAGCAAGCGTAGCGGCAGACTTTGACGCATTTATTACAGACACAAAAAAACATTCTTTTTTAAAAATATTCTTACTTTGTCATAAAACGTTCATTGCCAGACGTTAAAAACCCTCCTGTCTTTTAACGGGGATCACACCCAGTAAATATTAGCGCGTACTTTAAATCAGGAATGAAAATGAAAAAGAGCACTCTGGCATTAGTGGTGATGGGAATTGTTGCATCGGCGTCCGTACAGGCGGCAGAAGTCTATAACAAGAACAGTAATAAACTGGACTTGTATGGCAAAGTCAAAGCGATGCACTACATGACTGATTATGACAGCAAAGACGGCGACCAGAGCTATATCCGCTTAGGTTTTAAGGGCGAAACACAAATTAACGATCAACTGACCGGTTATGGTCGTTGGGAAGCTGAGTTCGCAGGGAATAAAGCGGAAAACGAAACCAATCAGCAAAAGACACGTCTGGCTTTCGCCGGTGTGAAATTAAAAGATTTTGGCTCGTTTGATTATGGTCGTAACCTGGGTGCGCTGTATGACGTGGAAGCCTGGACGGATATGTTCCCGGAATTCGGCGGTGACTCTTCCGCGCAGACCGATAACTTTATGACCAAACGTGCTAGCGGCCTGGCGACCTACCGTAATACCGACTTCTTCGGCGTCGTCGATGGTCTGGACCTTACCCTGCAATATCAGGGCAAAAACCAGGACCGCGATGTGAAGAAACAGAACGGCGACGGCTTTGGTACCTCCGTGACGTATGACTTTGGCGGCAGCGATTTCGCCATCAGTGGTGCATATACCAACTCCGACCGTACCAATCAGCAGAACCTGCAAAACCGGGGTACTGGCGATAAAGCAGAATCCTGGGCGACAGGTTTAAAATATGATGCCAACGACATTTATCTGGCAACGTTCTATTCTGAAACGCGCAATATGACACCTATTTCCGGTGGCTTTGCTAACAAAACTCAGAACTTCGAAGTGGTTGCTCAGTACCAGTTTGACTTTGGTCTGCGTCCATCCCTGGGTTATGTGCTGTCGAAAGGTAAAGATATTGAAGGCGTAGGTAATGAGGATCTGGTGAATTATATCGACGTGGGCGCAACATACTACTTCAACAAAAATATGTCAGCGTTTGTTGATTATAAAATCAACCAGCTCGATAGCGATAATAAACTGGGCATCAACGATGATGATATCGTGGCCGTCGGTATGGTTTATCAGTTCTGATGTAACATAAAAAATGCCGGATGGGGTTGCGCCGCCATCCGGCATTTTGCTGTTCATTATGCCGTTAATTTAACCGGCTCATCCTTAAAGTCGTCAGCAGGCTCCAGCGCCAGATTCAGCGTCGTTAACAACCCACGCAACTTTTCATGAAACTCGCGTAAGGTGTATTCCAGTCGCTCTACCACTTCAGTCTCTTTAATCGGCACGGCGGTCCAGTTGCCGTCTTTATCGAACAAACCAAACTGGTAGCTGTACGTAAAGCGTTTCTCCTGCGCTTCCAGCTCCATCCACCAGCCCCAAAATTCACGTTTCTCTGGTGCCGGTTTCACGTTGACGCAAACAGCCAGACAATCGAAAAAGAATCGATTATCTTCGCACTGCCCTTCGCGGATGTACGGGCCAAGCGCGGTGAATTTTTTGATCAATCTACTTTTCGGGTGCCCACTCGGTAACGTCATTGCGATCTCCTTAGGTGAAGCAACTGTTTTACCAAACCAATAAAATTTAGCAATCTATTAACACAATCTATGATTGATCCACCCGGTAATTTCTTGCAGCGCTTTGTCAAAATTGCGATACACCGGGTTGAACGGAACCTCCAGCAGCTTACCGTCAGAAGATGACGACGTAATTAAGCGAGATTCCTCTTCCGGGCTAAACGGATCGTTCTTCCAGAACCCCGACAGCATTGGCGTCGGGCAGCGTCGCCCCAGCAGCCCTTGTACCTTTAATGAATAACGGTTTAGCTCGACGCGTAGCGCTTCATCGGACGCATCGTGCATCCCCAGACGGCTGGCCAGAACGTCAAGATACATTTCCGGTACTGAAGCCTGACGCTGTGGGTCGCTAAGCAGCGCATGAACCACCGGTCCCAGACAGGCCACAGCCTTCAGGCGCGATGATTCAAGATAGGCCAGGCGTACTGCGACATTAGCGCCAAAGCGAAAACCGAATGCCGCCACACGGGTGTGATCCACCCAGGGAATATTCGGCAGCGCTTTTAATACGTGCTGGTGCAGCAGGCTGGAATCCTGGGTCAGTTTCCATTTTGACGAGAACCCAACCGACGGCATATCCAGCGTCAGCATGGCGATACCACGCGGAGCGAAATAGCGCTCATACAGGGTGTAGTAGTCGGTTTGCATAGAATCCAGACCACCGCACATCAGCACCGTCGGGAACGGGCCGTCGCCTTTTGGCATGTGCAGGAAGCCAGTGATTGGCGCGCCGCCGGCAACGGCAAATTCCATCTCGCGCAATGTACCTGGCAGTCGTTGGGCCGCCTCTTCGTAAGCGCGGTTGGCCAGGGCCTGCGCCTGCTCTGCCAGCTCATCACCTTTTAAATGCGGGTATGCTGCAATGTTGTACAACGTGGAAGCATGCAGCCAGTGGCGTCCGCTCACCTGCAGATCCTCTTCCATAGACGCTTTCTGTTGCCAGTCCATCGCCTGCTTCGCCCACTCGTAGATCCAGTTTCCACCACGATAGCCAATGACCGTATCGTAGAGATCTTTATCCGTGCGTTCGGCTTCGCTCATGACGATACGCGCCTGCACCTCAAGGATTTCACGCGGATCGACCCCACGCCAGATCCACATCAGGCGATTCACCATGCGATACCAGTGCGGGATTGTTTTACCATCCAGAGCGGACTGCACAGACGGCTGCGCGCCGTGGTTAAAACGACGAACCAACGTTGACGTTTCAGGATGTTTGAAGCGGGGTTTAAACAGAACTTCGCTGAGGTTAGCCTGCGACATGATTACGGCCTCCATGAGTACTCACTAAGGCATAGTGTAACCTGACACCGCACAAAAAGAACAACGCCCGACAGTGCGGGCGTTGAAAACTTTTTAGATTAGCGACCAGAGATCGGCGGAACAAATACCACGCCCATATCCCACGGCTGCTCAATCCAGGTATCCTGCGGAATATCAACCACATAGTCATTCACCAGCGGGCGACCAGCCGGCTTAGCGAAGATCGTGACGAAATGCGCTTTAGGATACATTTCGCGGATAGCAACGGCGGTACCACCGGTGTCTACCAGGTCATCGATCACGATGAAACCTTCACCGTCACCTTCCGCACGCTTCAGCACTTTCAGTTCGCGCTGGTTGTCGTGATCGTAGCTGGAGATGCATACGGTATCGACATGGCGAATACCCAATTCACGCGCCAGCAATGCGCCCGGCACCAGACCACCACGGCTAACGGCAATAATGCCTTTCCATTGTTCAGAAGGCATCAGGCGGCTTGCCAGTTTACGTGCATGGACTTGCAACATGTCCCAGGTGACGACGTATTTTTCGCTCATGTGAAGTGTCCCAGCCTGTTTATCTACGGCTAATTAATAAATTGAGGGTGAACCAGGTTGCGCGAGATTATAGAGATCTGACGCACTAAAAACCAGTGTTTCGCGGAATCCGCGCCTCTTTTTGCATGCTTTATACTAGCCGTCAGCGAAGAAAGTGGTATTCTCAATCGCATCGCGCAAGCCTGACTTGTGGTGTTTTTAATTCCGCTAACCCCGTGGCCTGCAAGTCAATTTTGCAGGACATCGCCAAGGAGACTCAACGTGTCTGAACTGTCTCAGTTATCCCCGCAACCGCTGTGGGATATTTTTGCCAAAATCTGTTCTATTCCTCATCCGTCCTACCATGAAGAGCAACTCGCTGAACACATTCTGAGCTGGGCCCAGGAGAAAGGTTTCCACGTCGAGCGCGATCAGGTTGGTAATATCCTGATTCGTAAACCCGCTACCGCTGGCATGGAAAATCGCAAGCCGGTCGTTTTGCAGGCGCACCTGGATATGGTCCCGCAAAAAAATAACGACACCGTGCACGACTTCACCAAAGATCCGATCCAGCCTTATATTGATGGCGAGTGGGTAAAAGCCCGTGGCACTACGCTGGGTGCGGATAACGGTATCGGTATGGCGTCCGCGCTGGCCGTTCTGGCTGATGACAGCGTGGTACATGGTCCGCTGGAAGTGCTGCTGACCATGACCGAAGAAGCGGGCATGGACGGCGCATTTGGTCTGCAGGCGAACTGGCTGCAAGCGGATATCCTGATCAACACCGACTCAGAAGAAGAAGGTGAGATCTATATGGGTTGCGCGGGCGGGATCGACTTTACCTCTAACCTGCCGCTGTCGCGTGAAGCAATCCCGGCTGGCTTCCAGAGCTTTAAGCTGACGTTAAAAGGCCTGAAAGGCGGCCACTCCGGCGGCGAAATCCATGTGGGTCTCGGTAACGCGAACAAGCTACTGGTACGTTTCCTGGCAGGCCACGCTGAAGAGCTGGATCTGCGTCTGGTTGATTTCAACGGCGGTACGCTGCGCAATGCGATTCCGCGTGAAGCCTTCGCCACCCTCGCCGTGGCTGCCGATAAAGTTGATGCGTTAAAAGCGCTGGTCAGCACCTACCAGGAAATCCTGAAAAACGAACTGGAAGCCAAAGAGAAAAACCTGGCGCTGCTGCTGGATGCCGTGACTAACGACAAAGCCGCGCTGACTACCTCGTCTCGCGATAGCTTCATTCGTCTGCTGAATGCCACCCCGAACGGTGTGATCCGCAATTCTGACGTCGCCAAAGGCGTGGTAGAAACCTCGCTGAACGTCGGTGTGGTAACCATGACTGACGATAATGTTCAGATCCACTGTCTGGTTCGCTCGCTGATCGACAGCGGTAAAGACTACGTGGTGAGCATGCTGGATTCACTGGGTAAACTAGCTGGCGCCAAAACCGAAGCCAAAGGCGCGTATCCAGGCTGGCAGCCGGATGCGAACTCTCCGGTTATGCACCTGGTTCGTGAAACCTATCAGCGTCTGTTCAATAAAACGCCAAACATTCAGATCATTCACGCTGGTCTGGAATGTGGCCTGTTCAAAAAACCGTATCCGGAAATGGACATGGTTTCCATCGGGCCAACCATCACCGGTCCACACTCCCCGGATGAGCAGGTTCATATCGAAAGCGTCGGCCACTACTGGCGGCTTCTGACTGAACTGCTGAAGTCTATTCCGGCGAAGTAAGTCTGCGCTAAATGCCGGATGGCGCTGTGCTTATCCAGCCTACAAGCAGATTTGTAGGCCGGATAAAGCGTTTAACGCCACCATCCGGCAATACATCAACGTCAAAGCCCCAACAATAACTGCCTTTCTATTTGTGGATCGAGCAGCGTGACATGTAATCCTACCAGCCTCACGCCTCGCCCTCCCCGACGCGCTTCCCAGGTTTTGTGTGCCGTCGCAATTAAGTCGTCTTTATTTAAGCGCGGCCAGACGTGCTCCTGCGTGGTCTGCTGAAAATCATTAAACTTGAGTTTTATCCCCTGGCGGGCGATCAGCAGATCCGGCTTGACCTTTGCCAGACGCCGTTCCAGTTCAGGATAGAGCCGCTCAATAATCGCTTCGCACTCTGACCACTGATGAATATCTTCCGCCAGCGTCCGCTCGACGCCGACGGATTTACGCAGCCGCTCGTTGTTGACGTCCCGCTCGTCAATCCCCTGGCTGCGCTCCCACAACACGCGGCCAAACTTACCAAAACGTTTGAGCAGCGTAGCCAGGTCGTATTTCTGAACATCTTCGCAGGTACGCAATCCCATTGATTCCAGCTTAGCGGCGGAGACTTTGCCGACGCCGGGAATTTTCCCCAACGGCAACGTTTTGAGAAATTCAGGGACATCAGCAGGGGTTATCACATATTGCCCGTTAGGTTTATTGAGATCGGAGGCGATTTTTGCCAGGAATTTAACCGGCGCAATCCCGGCAGAGGCGGTGAGCTGTAGTTCGTTGAAGATCGTCTGGCGGATCTCCTGGGCGATCAGCGTCGCGGAGCCGTGGCAATGAATGCTGTCGGTGACATCCAGGTAGGCTTCATCCAGCGAAAGCGGTTCGATGAGTGAGGTGTAGCGGGAGAAGATCGCCTGAATCTGGCGAGAGGCCTCTTTGTAAGCCTCGTAACGACCGGGTAACAGGGTAAGATGCGGGCACAGCTTTAACGCCATTCCGGTTGGCATCGCGCTGCGCACGCCAAATTTACGCGCCGGATAATTGGCCGTGCTGATAACTCCCCGGCGTTCACGACTACCGCCAATGGCAATGGGAATGTCACGCAGGGCGGGATTATCACGCATCTCCACCGCCGCGAAAAAGCAGTCCATATCGACATGTATGATTTTGCGCATGACTCACCTCTCACAACACTGTTTAAGTATACAGTATTTTTACGATATGAGAAGTCTGTACCTCTGCTACGTCAGTGCGGGTCCATTCATCACAAAGCGCGCATCACACAGATAACGCACAATGTCTTTTGGCGCATGGTCGGCGGGATTTCCTGCCGTACTGACAAACAACTTATTCACTTTGCGCACATTTGCCCGCAAAAGTTTTTCAATCGTCATCAGACGAAATGCATCATCCTCGACGCAGAACAGCTCGTAGTCACCCAGGCGTTCTCCACAGATTTCACAATGGTTCATCCAGTAACGTAGCCCGGTCGTTTTACTTTTATCCAGATAGTAATTGCTGGCTTTGATGTTCTTTTTTATCTCTTCCGGCAGCGTGTTGATATGGAACAAAAATGTATTGCGCCGCACGGACATCCATCTTTTATCATCCTGATTTTGTTTGATAAACCGGGTAAGCATCACACCATGAATATACGTGGGCTGATGGCAATTCCAGCATTGCATTTTCGACGTAATAACCAGGTAATAAGGAGCCACAATATTAAAATTGTCCGTCGCGTAAACATGCTCGCGCAGCGTCTCATTTAACTCATGAGGTTCGGCGTACCAGATACCTGAAACCGGGTCGAAATGCGCCCCCTGACAAGCCACATCGGTGACGTTATCAGTATGAATATCCAATGGAATAATATGGGCTATATCTATCATATTGCCTTCCTGCGGGATAATTTGCCCCCACATTGCGTGGGGGCGGAGAACAGAATTAATGCGTGACGGGAGCAGAGGGTTGACGTAAAGAAGTCACCTGCTTTTGCTTGTCCAGCTTATCAACCAGCGGCTGAACCACTTTCTCGCCGTGCTGACCAAAATATTGATACAGCGTATCGGAAGCACTTTGCGTTAACACCATGATCTCAATACGACGGTTGCCTGCGCTTTCCGGGTTTTTCGCATCCAGCAGCATTTGGTCCGCCATGGCGCTAACCTGCATGACTTTATCCTGCGGCATGCCGGCGTCTTCCAGCACGCGTCGTGCTGACAAAGCACGGTCGCCAGAGAGGTTCCAGTTGTTGTAAATGTTGCTCTTATAGCTCATCGCATCCGTATGGCCGGTGATGATTATCTTGTTGTCCAGCGAGTCAAACACGGGGGCCAGCGCAACCAGCAGCGATTTAAAGAACGGCATAATTTTGGCGCTACCGCGTTCAAACATATTCCGGTTCTGGTCATCTTTAATCAGCACGCGCAGCCCCTGAGGAACAATCTCCATCTCAAGGTTGGTTTCCATATGCGCATTGCGGGCGATGACGTTAATGTCGGTCGCCAGCTCACCCAATTCACGGGCTGATTTTTGCTTCAGCAGCACCGCTTTTTCATTCACATCCAGCGCTTTTTTGGCGTTATCTTCGGTGATTTTCGCCGTCTCTTGCGGGTTAACCGTTTTATCCAGCTTGTTGCGCGTGACGTTTTTCTTCTGCGCGCCTGGCGCTATCGGCTGTTTGCCGAGCTTGTTTAACGGTGCCATGCCGCCACCGTTAAAAATAGACTGTCCATGCAGCGCCGCGACGATGTTTTCACGATCGGCCTTACTGACGCTGTTCACAATCAACTTTATCGTGGTGACCAAAGGTGCAGAGCGTATCTCCGAAGTTTCGGCCCGCTTTACGCTGGACGCCATGCCCGGCAAGCAGATGGCGATCGACGCCGATCTGAACGCGGGGCTGATTAATCAGGCCCAGGCGCAGGCCCGACGTAAAGATGTGGCGGGCGAAGCGGATTTCTATGGCGCAATGGACGGCGCGTCGAAGTTCGTGCGCGGTGATGCCATCGCCGGGATGATGATTCTGGCAATCAACCTGATCGGCGGCGTATGTATCGGGATCTTTAAATACGATTTAAGCGCTGAAGCCGCCTTCCAGCAATATGTCCTGATGACCATCGGTGACGGCCTGGTCGCCCAGATCCCCTCTCTGCTGCTATCGACGGCGGCGGCGATTATCGTTACTCGCGTGAGCGACAGCGGCGATATCGCCACCGACGTTCGTAGCCAATTGCTGGCAAGCCCCTCCGTACTTTATACCGCCACCAGCATCATGTTTGTCCTGGCTGTGGTGCCGGGAATGCCGCATTTCCCGTTCCTGGTATTCAGCGCCCTGCTGGGGTTTACCGCCTGGCGTATGAGCAAGCGCCCGAAGGTGGCGGAGACCGAAGAAAAAAATCTTGAGACGCTGACCAAAACCATCGTTGAAACCACCGAGCAACAGGTCAGTTGGGAAACCATCCCCTTAATTGAGCCAATCAGCCTGAGCCTGGGATACAAACTCGTGGCGTTGGTGGACAAGTCCAAAGGGAATCCGCTCACTCAACGTATTCGCGGAGTGCGACAGGTTATCTCAGACACCAACGGCGTGCTGCTGCCGGAAATTCGCATCCGCGAAAACTTCCGTCTGAAACCGACCCAGTACGCCATTTTTATCAATGGGATCAAGGCTGATGAGGCCGATATTCCCTCAGATAAGCTGATGGCGCTGCCCTCCAGTGAAACCTACGGTGAGATCGATGGTGTTTTAGGCCACGATCCGGCCTATGGTATGCCGGTCACGTGGATTGTCCCGGCGCAAAAAGCCAAAGCGTTAAATATGGGGTATCAGGTTATCGATAGCGCCAGCGTTATTGCGACGCATGTGAATAAGGTCATTCGCAGCTATATTCCCGACCTGTTTAACTACGATGATATTACGCAACTGCATAACCGCCTCTCTTCAATGGCACCTCGCCTGGCGGAAGATCTGAGCGCAGCGCTGAATTACAGCCAGCTATTGAAGGTTTACCGGGCACTACTGGTTGAAGGCGTGCCGCTGCGCGATATCGTCACCATTGCCACCGTCCTGGTCGCCAGTAGCGCCGTCACCAAAGATCATATTCTGTTAACGGCCGATGTGCGTCTGGCGCTTCGTCGCAGTATTACCCATCCGTTTGTGCGCAAAGATGAACTGGCGGTGTACACGCTGAATAATGAGCTGGAGAATCTGCTGGCGAATGTGGTGAATCAGGCACAGCAAAGCGGCAAAGTGGTGCTCGATAGCGTACCGGTCGATCCGAATATGCTCAATCAGTTCCAGACCAATATGCCGCAGATTAAAGAACAGATGAAAGCGGCGGGAAAAGAGCCTGTGTTGCTGGTCGCACCGCAGCTTCGTCCTCTGCTCGCGCGTTATGCCCGCCTGTTTGCACCGGGTTTGCAGGTACTGTCTTATAACGAAGTTCCGGATGAGCTGGAATTAAAAATCATGGGGGCGCTGAGTTAACCCGTGGCAAGGCGGTGCCATTCGCACCGCCTTATTGATTACAGAATGGTATTTTCCGTCAGAATACGACGGGCGCCGAGATAATGATCCTGCCAAAAGTCATCGGATAAATGACTCACCCGAATAGTTTCTCCCGTACGCGGCGATTCAATAAATTGCCCCTGTCCCAGGTAGACCCCCATATGATCGGCAATATCCCGGCTGTGAATATGAAAGAACAATAAATCACCACGACGAAGGTCGCGATTGGCGACGATGGTCGCCCGCCGGTAGTGATACATTTCATTCGCCGTACGCGGCAATTTTGCCGCCAGGATTTTGTTGTAGGCATAAAAAATCAGCCCACTGCAGTCAAAGCCTTGATCCGGGCTGGTCCCGCCCCACAAATAGGGTTTACCTAACTGCTGCTCAAGACGGTGGATTGCCACTTCGGTCATGTTGTGCAGATGGTCGCTGCTGAGAAAATGGTCATTCTCCGCCAGCTCCTGCCAGCGATGATCGCTCGCTTTCAGCGGCCCAGGGAACCACTCCGGGTGCTGTTTAATCAGCGTCCTGTTCTGCTGGCGCAGCGCGCTTTTACTTTGCGCATTACCTACCACCACATAACTTGCCTGCTTTTTTACCTGCGCGTGGTATTGCTTCAGCAGCCGGGCACGATTACGCATGCGCATTTGCGCCGCATAGCTTAGATGGGCGTCAGATAAGAGGGGCTGAACTTTGGCGACAGACGGTGATGACAACACAACACACAAAGACAGCAGACCCGGCAAAAAGCGTCGGGGTGCAGAGACAAAAGACATGAAAACAAAAATACCTAATCAAACACGTTCGGCGCAGTCTACCGCTATTGCCGGGTATTCCATTTTAATATTCGATTATTAAATTATTAATTTTTTAAATTCAATACATTAGAAATTCTGCACTAAAAAGACTCAATGACGTTCGCTAACCTGCAAAATACGCCGGTGTCTGACAGACTTTAAGCACAATTTTCCGTATAAAGAAAATCTAAAGTGTAAACGCAGCACGAGAGACTTGCGAAAAACTCTCTGGGTGATAATGTGAGCGCTCCAGATCCAGATTTATCCGATTTGGGGACTCTTTTTGCCGTCCTGGCGTGTGTAATCGTTTTATCAAGGAATAAGCAGTATGCGTAAAATCGCATTTTTTCTTGCGATGCTTTTATTGCCGTGCGTTTCGTTTGCCGGTTTGCTGAGCAGCAGCAGCCCGACCACGCCTGTCAGCAAAGAATATAAGCAGCAATTAATGGGCTCCCCTGTCTATATTCAGATCTTCAAAGAAGAGCGAACGTTGGATCTGTACGTCAAGATGGGCGAACAGTATCAATTGCTCGACAGCTATAAGATCTGCAATTATTCCGGCGGCTTAGGGCCGAAACAGCGTCAGGGTGATTTCAAAAGTCCGGAAGGATTTTACAGCGTACAGCGTGGACAGCTGAAACCGGATAGCCGCTTCTACAAAGCGATTAACATTGGTTTCCCTAACGCCTACGACCGCGCACACGGTTATGAAGGTAAATACCTGATGATCCACGGTGCCTGCGTTTCCGTCGGCTGCTACGCGATGACCGATAACGGCATTGATGAGATTTTCCAGTTTGTCACCGGCGCGCTGGTGTTTGGGCAGTCCAGTGTGCAGGTCAGCATTTATCCGTTCCGTATGACCGACGCCAACATGCAGCGTCATAAGTTCTCGTATTACAAAGAGTTCTGGTCACAGCTAAAACCGGGATACGATTACTTCGAACAAACGCGTAAGCCACCAACTGTTTCCGTCGTCGATGGCCGTTATGTTATCAGCAAGCCGTTGAGTCACGAAGTCGTTCAGCCGCAGCTGGCATCAAACTACGCGCTCCCCGAGACAAAATAATGCCCACTCGCCTGGCATAATCTTTTGCCAGGTTTCATTGCCGGTTAACGGCTGCGTGGCAATCACGGTGACCACATCATTGGGTGTGGTCTCTGAGCTAAAATCAATCTCCACATCCTGATCCAGCAACGTCGCTACGCCAAATGGCGCACGCCGCGTGATCCAAAACAGGTTGGTCGAACAGAAGGCCATCACATAACGCCCATCAGATAGCAGCATGTTGAAGACTCCCTTCTCCCGCAGTTCACCTGCCAGCATCGCGATATATTTAAATACTGCCGTCATATTGCCAGGCGTGCGTGGATAACGCTCGGTCAGTTTATGCAGCAGCCAGCAAAACGCTTTTTCGCTGTCGGTTTCGCCGACCGGACGGAAATTACCAGTTTCCAGCGATTTATAGCCGCTGAGCTGGCCGTTATGGGCGTATGTCCAGTTACGTCCCCACAGCTCTCGCGTAAATGGGTGGGTATTTTCCAATGCCACTTCGCCACGGTTCGCCTGACGAATATGGGCAATCACAGAACAGGATTTGATGGGATAGTCTTGTACCAGTTTGGCGATAGGCGAATTAAAGCTGGGTTGCGGATCTTTAAACGTACGGCAGCCCTTACCTTCATAAAACGTAATACCCCAGCCGTCTTTGTGCGGACCGGTACCTCCGCCGCGCTGAACCAGCCCGGTGAAGCTAAAGCAGATATCGGTTGGCACATTGGCGCTCATCCCGAGCAGTTCGCACATACATCACCTCCACAAACGCCTTAAGCGGGAAGGCGTAATTGTTACAGCCAATGAAAACTTAAAATAGCAGATAAAACAATATGCTATACCCTAAATAATTCGAGTTGCAGGAAGGCGGTAAGGGATGAAATCCCCAGGAGCATAGATAACTATGTGACTGGGGTTTCTGAGTGAAACCAACGCACCTGCAGCTTGAAGTATGACGGGTAGAGTTACTTAACCATCTCTTTTTCGATCAACTGGATCAGGATATGGATCACTTTGATATGAATTTCCTGAATACGGTCAGCGTAGCCAAAGTGCGGCACGCGAATTTCAATATCTGCACTGCCGGCCATTTTACCGCCATCTTTGCCGGTCAGGGTGATGACTTTCATTCCCTTCTCACGCGCCGCAGCAATCGCTTTAATCACGTTACCGGAGTTACCCGAAGTGGAGATGCCTAACAGGACATCGCCCTCGCGGCCCACGGCTTCCACGTAGCGGGAGAATACATAATCGTAACCGAAATCGTTGCTGACGCAGGAGATATGGCTGACGTCAGAGATAGCGATCGCCGGGTAGCCCGGACGGTTTTCGCGATAGCGTCCGGTCAGCTCTTCGGCGAAGTGCATCGCGTCGCAATGGGAGCCGCCGTTACCGCAAGAAAGTACCTTACCGCCGGCTTTGAAGCTGTCTGCCAACAGGACCGCCGCGCGTTGAATGGCGTGAATATTGGCGTCATCTTTAAGAAAATTAGCCAGCGTTTCCGCCGCTTCGCTCAGTTCGTTACGAATAAGATCCTGGTACATGAGGATATCCTTCAGCATGAATGTAAATGACAAGATGCAGTGTACCGGATAGCGCTACCAGCGAGAAGTACAAGCCACAGGAATGGCTGTCGCTTTTGATTTTTTGTGCCGGTTAAAACAACAACAATGTGAGCTTTGTTGTAATTATTTTGTAAACACATTGCTAAAAGAATTCACATCCACTACAACCATATCATCACAAGTGGTCAGACCTCCTACAAGCAAGGGAGCTTTTCGTTATGATGATTTTGAGTATTATCGCTACGGTTGTTTTGCTCAGCGTTCTGTTTTATCACCGCGTGAGCTTATTCCTCAGCAGCTTAATTTTGCTCGCCTGGACGGCCGCGCTTGGCGTGGCTGGCCTGTGGTCAGTCTGGCTGCTGGTTCCTCTGGCCATTATCCTCGTACCGTTTAACTTTACGCCGATGCGCAAATCCATGATCTCTGCGCCGGTGTTCCGCGGTTTCCGTAAAGTCATGCCGCCGATGTCACGCACCGAGAAAGAAGCGATTGATGCCGGTACGACCTGGTGGGAAGGCGACCTGTTCCAGGGCAAGCCAGACTGGAAAAAACTGCATAACTATCCTCAGCCGCATCTGACTGCTGAAGAACAAGCGTTTATTGATGGCCCGGTGGAAGAAGCCTGCCGCATGGCGAACGACTTCCAGATAACCCACGAACTCGCGGATCTACCGCCGGAGCTGTGGGCGTATCTGAAAGAACACCGCTTCTTCGCAATGATCATTAAGAAAGAATACGGCGGGCTGGAATTCTCCGCCTATGCTCAGGCTCGCGTTCTGCAGAAACTCTCCGGCGTTTCCGGTATCCTGGCGATCACCGTTGGCGTACCTAACTCATTAGGCCCAGGCGAACTGCTGCAGCATTACGGCACCGAAGAGCAGAAGAACCATTACCTGCCGCGTCTGGCACGTGGTCAGGAGATCCCATGCTTTGCCCTGACCAGTCCGGAAGCGGGTTCCGACGCAGGCGCGATCCCTGATACCGGCGTGGTTTGTATGGGCGACTGGCAGGGCCAGCAGGTGCTGGGTATGCGCCTGACCTGGAACAAACGCTATATCACGCTGGCGCCTATCGCTACCGTGCTGGGTCTGGCATTTAAACTCTCCGACCCGGAAAAACTGCTGGGTGGCGAAGAAGATCTTGGCATTACCTGTGCGCTGATCCCAACCTCAACGCCAGGCGTACAAATTGGACGTCGTCACTTCCCGCTGAACGTGCCGTTCCAGAACGGCCCGACGCTGGGCAAAGATGTCTTTGTTCCAATTGATTACATTATCGGCGGCCCAAAAATGGCCGGTCAGGGCTGGCGCATGCTGGTGGAATGCCTGTCCGTAGGACGCGGTATTACCCTGCCGTCTAACTCGACGGGCGGTGTGAAATCGGTCGCAATGGCCACCGGTGCGTATGCGCACATTCGTCGCCAGTTCAAAATCTCTATTGGTAAGATGGAAGGTATTGAAGAGCCGTTGGCACGTATTGCGGGTAACGCCTACGTGATGGACGCTGCGGCGTCGCTGATAACCTACGGTATTATGCTGGGTGAAAAACCGGCGGTGCTGTCGGCCATCGTGAAGTATCACTGTACCCACCGCGGGCAGCAGTCAATCATCGATGCAATGGATATCACTGGCGGTAAAGGCATTATGCTTGGGGAAAGCAACTTCCTCGCCCGTGCTTATCAAGGCGCGCCAATCGCTATTACCGTTGAAGGTGCCAACATTCTGACCCGTAGCATGATGATCTTCGGTCAGGGTGCGATTCGCTGCCATCCGTATGTTCTCGAAGAGATGGCGGCGGCGCAGAGTAACGATGTGAATGCGTTCGACAAGCTGCTGTTCAAACACATCGGTCACGTCGGCAGTAACAAAGTGCGCAGCTTCTGGCTTGGCCTGACGCGTGGCTTAACCAGCAGCACGCCAACCGGCGATGCGACCAAACGTTACTACCAGCACCTGAACCGTCTGAGCGCCAACCTGGCACTGCTTTCGGATGTGTCCATGGCCGTACTGGGCGGTAGCCTGAAGCGCCGTGAACGTATCTCCGCGCGTCTGGGTGATGTGTTAAGTCAGTTGTATCTGGCCTCCGCGGTGCTGAAGCGTTATGACGATGAAGGCCGTAATGAAGCAGACCTGCCGCTGGTCCACTGGGGCGTTCAGGATGCGTTGTACAAAGCGGAGCAGGCGATGGACGACCTGCTGAAAAACTTCCCGAACCGTCTGGTCGCAGGCTTGCTTAATGTGGTTATCTTCCCTACCGGTCGCCACTACCATGCACCGTCTGACAAGCTGGATCATAAAGTCGCGAAGATTTTGCAGGTTCCAAGCGCCACCCGTTCTCGTCTTGGTCGCGGTCAGTACCTGACGCCAAGCGAACACAACCCGGTTGGCTTACTGGAAGAGGCGCTGCTGGATGTGATTGCAGCCGACCCTATCCACCAGCGGATCTGCAAAGAGCTGGGTAAAAACCTGCCGTTTACCCGCCTGGATGAACTGGCGCACAATGCGCTGGCCAAAGGGCTGATTGATAAAGACGAAGCCGCAATTCTGGTGAAAGCCGAGGCGAGTCGTCTGCGCAGCATCAACGTGGATGACTTTGAACCCGAGGCGCTGGCGACTCAGCCGGTAAAGTTGCCAGAGAAGGTGCGTAAGGTCGAAGCAGCATAACGCTAACGCACAACGTTCAGCCCCGCTCAATGCGGGGCTTTTTATTGCCACATTTTCGTTAAGGCTCATGCTACAGTGTCAAAATGCTGTTCAACGAGGAGCCTCGATCGTGCCAGGTTTAAAAATTACGCTGCTGCAACAACCGCTGATCTGGATGGATGGCCCGGCCAACCTGCGCCATTTCGACCGCCAACTGGAAACCGTCACCGGGCGTGACGTTATTGTGTTGCCCGAGATGTTTACCAGCGGATTTGCAATGGAAGCGGCAAACAAATCGTTGCCGCAAGAGGAAGTTGTAAGCTGGATGCGTAGCAAAGCGCAGCAGACGAATGCCCTGATAGCAGGTAGCGCGGCGATACAGTCTGAACGGGGGCCGGTGAATCGTTTTTTGCTGGTTGAACCCGAAGGCACCGTGCATCTCTATGACAAACGCCATCTGTTCCGCATGGCGGATGAGCATCAGCATTATCAGGCAGGTGAAGAGCGCATCATCTTTGAATGGCGTGGTTGGCGCATTCTACCGTTGGTCTGTTATGACTTGCGTTTTCCGGTGTGGTCGCGTAACCGCAACGACTACGACCTCGCCTTGTATGTGGCTAACTGGCCCGCACCGCGCTCGCTGCACTGGCAGATTCTGCTCACCGCACGGGCAATTGAAAATCAGGCGTATGTAGCAGGATGTAACCGTGTGGGAACCGATGGTAACGGGCATCATTATCGTGGTGACAGCCGGGTGATTAATCCGCAGGGTGAGATTATTGCCACCGCCGAGCCGCATCAGGCCACACGTATTGACGCTGAGTTGTCACTCTCGGCGCTACGCGAGTATCGCGAGAAGTTTCCCGCCTGGCAGGATGCTGACGCTTTCATCCTGTAGAGTTCGCCTTCCCTCCCGCCACGGACCATGTATCCACGGCGGGATTGTTTCACTCCGTAACCAACCGCAAAACAAATTCGCGTGGCGACATGCATCGGGCAACGTATTCTGCAAGGGATAATCACTCGTCACCAGCGAGTGGCAGACAATGTCGATAATTCCCTTATCAGGATTTCAATAATGAAAAACTTCGTACGCATGACTTTGCTGGCAGTTACCGTGGCTGGCGCTTCTTTTAGCTCGCTTGCAGCAACCACATCTAATGTTCCGGCTCCGGCCCAGGATCCGGTCGTTCAACACCTTAAGTTGACCAACGACCAGGTGGCGCAGATTAAAAAACTGCACCAGCAGCTTGAAACCAATGTCGGTCAGATTTCAGTGAAAGACGTTAAAGACGGCGCGCTAATTGACGTCATCAAGTCCGGGAAATGGGATGAAGCAGCCGTCAAAAAACAGCTTTCGGCGTTCAGCAACATCGAACAACAGGCGCGTTATTACCGCGTGAAATACTACTTTGACCTGAACAAAGTGCTGACCCCAGAACAGCGCCAGCAGGTGCAAAAAGATATCGCACAGACGCTGAGCGAGTAACAGCAAGGCCTGCAATAACATATGGTTGCAGGCTTTTATTTTTTTGGGCAGTAAAAACGACGAAAGCCTGAATCATTTCTGATTCAGGCTTTCTGAATAGTGGCGGAATGGACGGGACTCGAACCCGCGACCCCCTGCGTGACAGGCAGGTATTCTAACCAACTGAACTACCACTCCGCGTTGTGTTCCGCTTGGGAACGAAGCGAATATTACGGATTGCCTCGCGCCTCGTCAACGCTTTTTCTCACGTTTTTTAATCGTTTGCTGCAAAAATCACCCGAATGACCATTTCTGTACTGTAAATACCAGAACTAGGCCCGCCAGAGGCAACTTCCGCCCTTCTTCTGTACCAGGTCAAGGCGCGACTCATGGGCTGCCAGCTCTTCATCAGTGGCGAAAACAACGCGTAATTTACTGGACTGACGCACAATGCGCTGGATCCCCGTATCATTCTGCTGCTGACTGTCACCTTCCATTGAGAACGCCATGGTGGTCTGCCCACCGGTCATCATCAGATAAACGTCGGCCAGAATCTGGGCATCGAGCAATGCGCCGTGCAGGGTACGCTTGCTGTTGTCTATCTCATAGCGTGAGCATAACGCATCAAGGCTGTTACGCTTGCCAGGAAACATTTTCCTCGCCAACGCCAGGCTATCGGTCACTTTACAGAAGGTGTTCGTCTTCGGGATATCGCGATGGAGTTTCGCGAATTCGTAATCCATAAAGCCGATATCAAACGATGCGTTATGGATAACCAGCTCCGCGCCACGGATATAGTCGAGAAACTCATCGGCAACATCGGCGAACGTGGGTTTATCAAGCAGGAATTCATCGGCGATTCCGTGTACGCCAAACGCTTCCGGGTCCACCAGCCGATCCGGCTTCAGGTAAACGTGGAAGTTATTTCCGGTCAGGCGGCGGTTCACCACTTCAACCGCACCGATCTCAATGATCTTGTGGCCTTCGTAGTGGGCGCCAATCTGGTTCATACCGGTGGTTTCGGTATCGAGGACTACCTGTCGTGTAATTCCAGTGCTCATAACGGTCATTTATGTCAGACTTATCGTTTGATTTCGATTTGCTAAAACAGGAAGTCTACCAGAGATGCTTAAACAGGTAGAAATTTTCACCGACGGTTCATGCCTGGGAAATCCAGGGCCAGGTGGTTACGGGGCGATTTTACGCTATCGCGGGCGCGAAAAAACCTTTAGCGAAGGCTACAACCTCACTACCAATAATCGCATGGAGCTGATGGCGGCAATCGTTGCGCTGGAAGCCCTGAAAGAACAGTGTGAAGTGATACTCAGCACGGACAGCCAGTATGTGCGTCAGGGCATTACGCAGTGGATCCACAACTGGAAAAAGCGCGGCTGGAAAACCGCAGATAAAAAACCGGTGAAGAACGTCGATCTGTGGAAACGTCTGGATGCCGCGCTGGGGCCGCACCAAATCAAATGGGAATGGGTTAAAGGGCACGCGGGTCATCCGGAAAACGAACGCTGCGATGAGCTTGCTCGTGCTGCGGCAATGAGTCCCACCCAGGATGATGTTGGGTATCAGGCAGAGTCTTAAGCATCTGGCTTGCGGTATTGTCGGGTTGCCCCAACGGCCTGGCGGATGCGTGCCTTACTTTTACTTTGTTTCATCGGATTGAGCGTAAGCGGAATTGTTCGCTTGCGCGCGACAACCAACTGCAAACAGCCTAGTGCCGGAATATGCGCACTTAACATTTTACCGCCCTGCTTCGCCCAGGGCAGTACGTGGAACCGGCTATAGTGCAGCACCTCAAAATTCAGCAAAGAGAGCCAATCCAACTGGCGCATCAGGGTAAACATCCGGCTGTTGTAAGGCGGTGTTTTACGTAGCACTGGCACCAGCTTACGCAACCCCATCAGGCTAACCGGGTTAAACCCGCTCAGTATTAACCAGCCATCATCAATCAGTACCCGGTCGGCTTCACGCAATAAGCGATGCGGATCGGCGCACCACGGTAGTGTATGCGCCAACAGGCAAACATCCACGGATTTATCGGCAAAAGGAAGGTGTAAAGGATCGGCTGTGACCTGCATGGGCGAACCCTGCAAAGAAACATTTACCTGATGAGAAACCGCGCACGCTTCAGAATCGATTTCTGCGCTTAAATTACCAATCTTAAGCAGATGAAAACCGTACATTTTTGCGAACCACGGATTAAGCTGATGTTCCAGCGCCTCACGATAGTGTTCGCCCCAGGGCATATCATCCCAGCTAACGGGCGCTACGACAGTTTGAGGGATCCTTGCCGGTTTCATCACAACCTTCCGTTACGCATTGAGAGGTAATTTATGAATCTTAACAGTATTCCCGCATTTCAGGACAATTACATCTGGGTCCTGACAAATAATGAAAATCGTTGCCTGATTGTTGATCCGGGCGAAGCCGCTCCCGTTTTGAAAGCCATTGCAGAATATCACTGGGTGCCAGAGGCCATTCTCCTCACCCATCACCATCAGGATCACGTCGGCGGTGTGAAAGAACTTTTGCAACATTTCCCACAATTAGTGGTTTACGGACCGGCTGAAACGCAAGATAAGGGAACGACCCATATAGTCGAAGATGGCGATATTGCACTCGTTTTGGGGCATGAATTTAGGGTAATTGCTACTCCGGGTCACACTTTAGGACATATCTGTTACTTTAGCCATCCTTACTTATTTTGTGGTGACACACTCTTTTCTGGCGGTTGCGGTCGACTTTCCGAAGGCACAGCAACCCAAATGTATCAATCACTTAATAAATTAAGTGCGCTTCCTGATGATACATTGATCTGCTGCGCCCATGAGTACACATTAGCAAACATGAAGTTTGCCTTAAGCATTCTGCCGCACGATTCGTTTATTAATGATTATTATCGTAAAGTTAATGAGTTACGGGTAAAAAAACAAATGACGCTACCCGTAATTCTGAAAAATGAGCGACGAAATAATCTTTTTTTAAGAACAGAAGATATTGATTTAATTAACGAAATAAACAAAGAAACAATATTGCAACAACCTGAAGAGCGTTTTGCATGGTTAAGGTCAAAGAAAGATACGTTCTGACAATTCCGGGTTGCCTTTTGAAAACTTCGCCGTTATGATCGGTCGTCTTTTAAGCAACTATTGACACACACATGAAGGCAAAAGCGATATTACTCGCCTCTGTCCTGCTTGTTGGGTGCCAGAATACTGGTAACGTCCAACAGCACGCACAGAGCCTTTCTGCAGCTGGTCAAGGGGAAGCAGGAAAGTTTACAAGTCAGGCGCGATGGATGGACGATGGAACATCTATCGCTGCTGATCAGGATTTGTGGGCTTTCATTGGTGACGAGCTAAAGATGGGAATTCCGGAAAACAACCGGATTCGCGAACAAAAACAGAAGTATTTACGCAATAAGAGCTATCTCCACGATGTAACTTTACGGGCAGAGCCGTATATGTACTGGATAGCCGGGCAAGTTAAGAAACGTAACATGCCTATGGAACTGGTACTACTACCCATAGTGGAGAGCGCTTTTGATCCTCACGCAACGTCTGGCGCCAATGCCGCAGGTATTTGGCAGATCATTCCGAGCACGGGGCGCAATTATGGTTTAAAACAGACCCGCAATTATGATGCACGTCGCGACATTGTGGCTTCCACCACTGCCGCGCTGGACATGATGCAGCGTCTGAACAAGATGTTTGATGGCGACTGGCTGCTGACTGTTGCCGCGTATAATAGCGGTGAAGGTCGTGTCATGAAGGCAATCAAAGCGAACAAATCTCGGGGTAAATCCACCGATTTCTGGTCGCTCCCTTTGCCTCAGGAAACAAAGCAGTATGTGCCCAAAATGCTGGCGTTGAGTGATATTCTCAAAAACAGCAAACGCTATGGCGTGCGTCTGCCAACTACAGACGAAAGCCGCGCGTTGGCACGTGTTCGCCTGAACAGCCCGGTTGAGATGGCTCAGGTTGCCGATATGGCGGGTATTTCCGTCAGCAAGCTGAAGACCTTCAATGCAGGTGTGAAAGGCTCCACGTTGGGTGCCAGCGGTCCGCAATACGTGATGGTACCAAAGAAGCATGCAGAGAAGCTGCGTGAGTCTTTGGCTTCCGGCGAAATTGCAGCCGTACAGTCAACGCTGGTTGCGGATAACACGCCGCTGAACAGCCGTAGCTACAAAGTTCGCTCTGGCGATACGCTTTCCGGCGTCGCTGCACGTCTTGGCGTGAGCACGAAGGATCTGCAGCAGTGGAATAATCTGCGTGGATCATCGCTGAAAGTGGGCCAAAGCCTGACCGTAGGTGCGGGTACCAGCGCGCAGCGGTTGGCTAATAACAGCGATAGCATCACCTATCGTGTGCGTAAAGGCGACTCGCTGTCGAGCATTGCCAAACGCCACGGGGTTAACATCAAGGATGTGATGCGCTGGAACAACGATACGGACAATCTGCAGCCAGGCGATCAGCTCACGTTGTTTGTGAAAAACAACGGCATGCCGGACTCCTGATAGCATTGTAGAAATGAAGGCACTGGCTTCCCCCCAGTGCCTTTTTTATTTATCCCGCTTTATGCGCCTCAACCATGATCGTGTCGCTGGTAAACGAGCCATCTTCCTGCAACGCAAAGTAGGTTTTCACTTCAACAGAAGCACTCTGTTGGTAAACACGAATCGCGTCGCTCAACGCTGCAGGCGTGCGCATCCGTGCCACCCACGAACTGAACTCCAGCGGCAGACGGTCAGTTAACAACGTATCGGCAATCAGATTGGCATCATTGATTAACGACAACCACTCTCCGCTGGAATAGTTGCGTACGTGTGAGGTATCACGTAACGCCTCCACGGTTTGCAACCAGATATCACGGACCGGATGGCCTGGCGACATCACATCCATCACAATCAGCACACCGCCGGGCTTCAGAACGCGGTTCACTTCCCTCAGCGCGCGCCCGACATCATGCCAGTGATGCGCTGAATAGCGGCTAATCACCACATCAAAAGCGCAATCGCTGAACGGCAGGCTCTCTGCGTATCCCTGTCGCGTGGTGATATTATCCAGGCCCTTCTCTTTTGCAGCCTCTGCGACCACCTCAAGCATTTGAGACGATAAATCATAAGCCACAACCTGTTGTACGTGTTGCGCAGCCACAAAGCTGGCGTGCCCCGCTCCACATCCCATATCCAGTACCCGTGCCTGTGGAAAAGCAGACAGCCTTTCCGCCAGTCGTTGTAAATCACGACCCGTAGCATGTACGGTGCTGGTTAAATAGGCATTAGCCTGAGAGCCAAACTGCTTTTCGACGTTGTCATGGTGGGAGCGTGTTGTCATTGTGTTGTCCTTCGGTTGTTGTGAAATATGAAGAGCAGCACCATCACAGGCCTGCCCTACGGCAGACCTGACACACCGTTATTGTTCAGGTTTGCCGGGACTGAATTCAACGAGTAGCGGGTTGTGGTCAGATGCGCGGGTGACCAGCACAGAGGCTTCACTCACGTTCAGACCGCGATAGAACACAAAATCGAGAGGACGACCAAACGCGCGGCGGCGCTGATCGTCAGTAAAGCGTACCTGGCGCAGTGACATTTCACGCGCAAAGCGGTACAGCGCATTCATCCGTCGACGGCTCCAGGCATTAAAATCGCCGGCCATGATCACCGGACCGCTGTGATGAGCAATCTGATCGCCAATCGGAAGTAACTGCTTGCTATAGACATCAACGCCAAGGCTAAAGTTAACCGCGTGGATATTCACCACCATTAATAGCCGAGTGTCAGGCAATGGGTACACCGTCACCAGCGCCGATTTCGCCAGCCGTAAAATCGGCTCACGCTCGCGCAATGGGCAGCAGTAAACGGGGTGGGCGGAGGAAAGCGTCATGACGCCAGAGGGATGCTGGGGCAGCACAAAGGCCGGAACCTGATCGGCAGCAAGATAGTTAGCGGTCGCAAACTGCACCAGTTCTGGCGTGGTTTGCGCTTCCTGCAATAACACCAGATGCGCGTCTTTGCCAAAATTCTTCAACACCGACTGCCATTCTGCCCGTTGTTGCTTAAAAATATTCCACACCAGCACGCGAATGCGATCTTCACTGCTTAACGGTACGCCTGCAGGTAATGCCTGGCCGATATGCGCAAATGACCCAGGCGGTAAAATCCGCTCAACGGGCTGTCCGGCAACATAGCGCATGGCATAGGTGTTTTTTCGCACTTTAGACTTTCAAACCTCTATAACGTCAACCAGCCCGCAGCCGGACTGGTTCTTCTGTTATAGGGACTTTAGCACTCACTTTCAACGAACAATTACAGTTTGTTTTGTAAGTGGGTACTTACATCAATGAATTATCCCAATACTACCCGCACCGGTTTATCCAGGCGACCGCTGATACTCATCAGTAAAAAAGCGACCAGAACAATCAGCGCGCCAATCCACGGAGTCTGTGCTAAACCATAATGCTCTACCGTTTGTCCGCCAATTACAGAGCCAAGCGCAATGCCAATATTAAACGCAGCAATATTCAGACCTGATGCCACATCCACCGCATTTGGGGTAAATTGTTCCGCTTTCTGTACCACGTAAACCTGCAACCCCGGTACGTTACCGAAGGCGAAGATCCCCATAACAAGAATCGTCACTAACGCAGCGTATTGCGTAGAGGCTGTCAGTTGAAAGACCATCAGCAGGACGAACAGCGCAGCGAAGATAAATTTCAGCGCCGGGACAGCACCATGTTTATCCGCCAGCTTACCTCCCCAGATATTACCGATAGCGACCGATACGCCATAGCCCAGTAAGATCCAGCTTACCGCTGCCGGCGAGAAGCCAGCCAGGTCCTGCATCATAGGAGCCAGGAAGGTGAATGCCGTGAATACACCGCCGTAGCCCAGTGCTGTAACAGCATAAATCAGCAACAGACGGGGATGAGTCAGCACCTTCACCTGGTCGCGAATGCTGGCGGCCGCCCGACCCGGGATGTTGGCTGGGATCAGCAGTTGGCTGCTAATCAGTGCAATAACACCCAACAGAGATACAGCAAGGAAAGTCTCGCGCCAGCCAAAGTGCTGACCGATAAACGTACCCAACGGCACGCCCGTCACCAGCGCCACCGTTAAGCCGCCAAACATAATGGCGATGGCGGAAGCGGCTTTCTCTTTTGGCACCAGGCTTGTCGCGATGGTAGAACCAATCGAGAAGAATACGCCGTGTGCCAGGCCTGTCAGCAGGCGGGCGACAATGAGTGTCATATACCCGGGTGCCTGCCATGCCAGCAAATTCCCCGCCGTAAACAGAACCATCAGCGCAACCAACAGTTGCTTACGTGGCAGACGTCCGGTCAGGGCAGTCAATACTGGCGCCCCGATCGCGACACCCAGCGCATAGATTGAAACCAGCATCCCGGCAGAAGGTAAAGAGATCGCCAGTTGTTCAGCAATGGTCGGCACCAGGCCGACAATCACAAATTCAGTCGTGCCAATAGCGAAGGCACTTATTGTGAGTGCAAATAAAGCGAGAGGCATAAATAGCTCCATATCATCAATAATCAGATGACACGTAGTATGCCGGGATGTTTTAATGACAAAAATATTCAAAATCTCAATATAATTTTGCTTCAGGTGCAAAAATGAAAGCGACATCCGATGAACTTGCGATTTTTGTAGCCGTAGTTGAAAGCGGTAGCTTTAGCCGGGCGGCAGAACAGCTTGGACAAGCCAATTCCGCGGTCAGTCGGGCAGTAAAAAAGCTGGAGATGAAACTGGGCGTCAGTTTGCTGAATCGCACAACCCGACAGCTAAGCCTGACTGAAGAAGGAGAGCGTTACTTCAGACGTGTGCAGCAGGTACTGCAGGAAATGGCAGCTGCAGAAATGGAAATCATCGAGTCGCGTAATACTCCGCGCGGTCTGCTACGTATCGATGCGGCAACACCGGTGATGTTGCATTTCCTGATGCCCCTGATCAAACCTTTCCGTGAGCGCTATCCCGAGATGACGTTGTCGCTGGTTTCCTCAGAGACATTTATCAATCTTATTGAACGAAAAGTGGATGTTGCGATACGTGCCGGTGCCTTGACTGACTCAAGTCTGCGCGCACGTCCACTCTTTACCAGCTACCGCAAGATTATTGCTTCACCTGACTATATTGCCCGCTTCGGTAAGCCAGAGACTGTTGAAGAGTTAAAGCAGCACCTGTGTCTGGGGTTTTCTGAACCCATTTCGCTCAATACATGGCCCATTGCCTGTAGTGACGGACAATTACATGAGGTTGAGTGCGGCCTGTCTTCGAACAGTGGCGAAACGCTGAAGCAGCTTTGCCTGAACGGCAACGGTATTGCTTGTCTTTCAGATTATATGATTGATAAGGAGATCGCTCAGGGTAAGCTGGTCGAATTGATGGCGGATAAACGACTGCCAGTCGAGATGCCTTTCAGCGCGGTGTATTACAGCGATCGTGCCGTCAGTACTCGTATTCGGGCATTCATCGATTTTTTAAGTGAATATATAAGAACAGCTCCCGAAGGAGCTGTAAAAGAGGGTTAAAGGCACAGAGGGGTCAGGCAATTAATCCCACTCAGGCGCCAGACCTTCCGGGCTAACCAGGCGGTCGTTGCAATCCAGAGCAGCGATTGCCGCTTTGTCTTCCGCATCAAGGTGCAGTTCCAGCGCCAGCAGGTTGCTTGCCAGGTTTTCACGCTTGGTAGAAGAAGGGATCACAGAGTAACCTTCCCCCATCGCCCATGCCAGAATCACCTGGGCCGGCGTCGCGTTATGTTTAGCCGCAATGCCAGCAATCACTTCATCTTTCAGCGCCTTACCGTAAGCCAGCGTCATGTATGAGGTGATGTGGATACCGTGCTCTTTCGCCCAGTCAACAACCTTACGGCTTTGCAGATATGGAGATAACTCAATCTGGTTAGTCGCAATATTCTCTGCACCCACAGCAGCAATAGCTTTTTCCATCAATGGGATAGTGAAGTTAGAGATACCAATTTCACGAGTCAGCCCTTGCTCTTTAGCTTCGAGCAATGCTTGCATAAACTCTTCAACAGAGACGGCATCTCCTGGAGATGGCCAGTGGATCAGCGTCAGATCAACATAATCTGTGCGCAGTTTTTTCAGGCTCTCTTTCAGGCTTGGGATCAGCTTATCTTTGCCAAGATTTTCAATCCAGATCTTAGTTGTGATGTACAACTCATTACGCGGTACGCCACTTTCGACAATCGCCTGACCAACAGCCGCTTCATTATCATAGATTTGTGCAGTGTCGACAGCACGGTAGCCCAGATCAAGCGCCGTTTTAACAGAAGCGATAACCACGTCGTCTTTCAGGCGGAAAGTACCTAAACCAAATGCAGGGATTGTCATAGAATTCCTCTTTTTAATCACAATGTTCGTTAACTGAGGGGATTATGACCTTCTGCTCTTTATAGAAAAAGAGCGAACAATGCAGAGGATTTTTGCGAATTCAGCAATAATAAAGTTACAGGCAAAGAAAAAGCCCTGAGCAAATGCTCAGGGCTCTTAATAAGTGGCGGAACGGACGGGACTCGAACCCGCGACCCCCTGCGTGACAGGCAGGTATTCTAACCAACTGAACTACCG
>NZ_JAOWIG010000062.1:0-5266 GCF_030332245.1 Citrobacter sp. Cy070 | reverse complement strand
TCAGAAGTGAAACGCCGTAGCGCCGATGGTAGTGTGGGGTCTCCCCATGCGAGAGTAGGGAACTGCCAGGCATCAAATAAGTGAAGAAGCCCATCCTGACGGATGGGCTTTTTTGCGTCTGTGCGGGGTGCACATTGCCGGATGCGGCGCAGCGCCTTATCCGGCCTGAACGTATTTTGTAGGCCTGATAAGCGCAGCGCATCAGGCAATAAGTACGGCTGCAGCGCGTACCATCGGGGGCAAAGCAACATCCTGAGCCTCCATAACACAAGCCATCTTGCAGCATATGCGGTAAACTAAGCGCGATTTTGCATCAGGAAAGCGTCTATGAATCACTCCCTTAAAGCCTGGAACACCTTCGGTATCGATCAACAAGCTAATGAACTTGTCCGCGCCGAAAATGAGCAACAACTACTGAATGCCTGGCAATTAGCCAATGCATCACATCATCCAGTACTGATCCTGGGCGAAGGGAGTAACGTCCTGTTTCTTGATACCTTCCAGGGAACGGTGATCGTCAACCGTATCAAAGGTATAGAGGTTACAGAGAAGCCTGACGCGTGGTACCTACACGTTGGGGCTGGTGAGAACTGGCATCATCTGGTACAGCATACATTGCAGCTTGGCATGCCTGGACTGGAAAACCTGGCGCTTATTCCCGGCTGTGTTGGCTCATCGCCAATCCAGAATATTGGTGCTTATGGTGTGGAACTTCAGCGTGTTTGCGAATATGTGGACTGCATTGAACTGGCTACCGGTAAGCATCTGCGTGTAAGTGCCACAGAATGCCGATTTGGATACCGCGACAGTATCTTCAAGCATGAGTACCAGGATCGTTTCGCGATTGTAGCCGTTGGGCTGCGTTTACCTAAACAGTGGCAGCCCGTCCTCACTTACGGTGACCTGACGCGCCTGGATCCTGCAACGGTAACGCCTCAGCAGGTTTTTGATTCTGTTTGTCATATGCGCACCACAAAGCTGCCCGATCCAAAAGTAAACGGTAATGCGGGGAGTTTCTTCAAAAATCCGGTTGTCAGTTCGGATATCGCACAGGAACTACTGGCGAAATTTCCGATTGCGCCTCATTACCCGCAGGCTGATGGTTCTGTGAAACTGGCTGCTGGCTGGCTTATCGATCATTGCCAGCTAAAAGGTATGCGCATTGGTGGCGCAGCGGTACATCAGCAGCAGGCACTGGTGCTGATCAATGCAGATAATGCGACGAGTCAGGATGTAGTGCAACTTGCGCATCACGTACGCCAAAAAGTCGGTGAGAAATTCAATGTCTGGCTCGAACCGGAAGTCCGGTTTATCGGCCCGCAGGGTGAGGTGAATGCCGTGGAGATCGTTGCATGAAGGATAATACCGTCCCCCTGACGCTTATTTCATTATTAGCCGATGGCGAATTTCACTCCGGTGAGCAACTCGGTGAAACGCTGGGAATGAGCCGTGCGGCAATCAATAAGCATGTCCAGACGCTACGTGACTGGGGTGTTGATGTATTTACTGTCCCTGGTAAAGGATATAGCTTACCTGAACCTATCCAGCTATTAGATTCATCACTTATTCATTCTCAGCTGGGTGGCGGAAACATTACTGTTCTACCCGTAATCGATTCAACCAACCAGTATCTGCTGGATCGAATTGGGCAACTGGAATCCGGAGATGCCTGCGTGGCGGAGTATCAGCAGGCTGGGCGTGGCCGGCGTGGGCGTAAATGGTTTTCGCCATTTGGTGCTAACCTGTATCTCTCTATGTTCTGGCGCCTGGAGCAGGGCCCGGCCGCTGCAATTGGTCTGAGTCTGGTGATTGGTATCGTCATGGCTGAGGTTTTGCGCGATCTGGGTGCGGATAAAGTCCGTGTAAAATGGCCCAACGACCTCTATTTACTCGACCGTAAACTGGCAGGGATCCTGGTTGAACTCACTGGTAAGACAGGTGATGCCGCACAAATCGTTATTGGCGCGGGTATTAATATGTCCATGCGCCGGGTTGAAGAAAATGTGGTTAATCAAGGCTGGATTAACCTGCAGGAAGCAGGCATAAACATTGACCGTAATACTCTTGCGGCTCGACTGATCCGCGAGCTTCGTGCTGCACTGATACTGTTTGAGCAAGAGGGGTTAGTGCCTTATTTATCACGCTGGAAGGCACTTGATAACTTTATCAACCGCCCGGTTAAACTCATTATTGGCGATAAAGAAATATTTGGTGTCTCGCGGGGAATAGATGCTCAAGGTGCACTATTGCTGGAGCAGAATGGTGAGATAAAGCCATGGATGGGTGGGGAAATATCGCTCAGAAGCGCTGAATAATAAAAAGAAGGGGGAGCATCGGCTCCCCTTTTTTATTTATTTTCTTAACCTGACTTGCTCAACGGCATGATTGGCGCTCTTGGTCATGATTAAACTGGCACGCTCACGCGTAGGTAGTATGTTTTGTTTTAAATTCAACCAGTTAATCTCTTTCCAGAGCGACATTGCTGTATTGATAGCCTCATCTTCGGACAATTTCGCATAGTTATGGAAATAAGAGTCAGGGTTGGTAAATGCCCCTTCACGGAATTTCAGGAAGCGGTTGATATACCATGTCTGGAGTAATTCTTCTGGCGCATCAACGTAAATAGAAAAATCGACGAAGTCAGAAACAAATACATGATGCGGATCGTGAGGATAGTCCATCCCGCTTTGTAATACATTTAGCCCTTCGAGTATTAATATGTCGGGCTGGGCAACGGTTTTGTCACCATCAGGGATCACATCATAGATCAGATGAGAATAGACCGGCGCTGTGACGTTAGGGACGCCTGACTTCAGGTCGGAAACAAATTTTACCAGACGGTGCATATCATAAGACTGAGGGAAGCCTTTCTTCTTCATGAGCCCGCGTTCTTTCAACACCTGGTTTGGGTGAAGAAACCCATCGGTCGTAATCAGCTCAACTTTGCGGTGCTCTGGCCAGCGGCTAAGCAGTGCCTGCAAAACGCGCGCTGTCGTACTTTTACCGACAGCGACGCTGCCAGCAATACTAATGATATAAGGAATACGCTCGCCATTCGTGCCTAAAAATTGCTCCAGCACTGCCTGACGTCGCAGGTTCGAACTGATGTAAAAATTTAGCAAACGCGATAGAGGCAAATAAATCTCGGCAACTTCTTCCAGCGATAAGTCTTCGTTAATGCCTTTAAGACGAGCAATCTCTTCCTCGGTCAGGGTCATCGGCACTGAATCACGAAGCGCAGCCCACTGGTTGCGATCAAACTGTAGGTAAGGCGACGTTAACGCTTGCTCTTTTATACTCATACGCATGGTCTGGCTGTCATTGCTATATCAGGTCAGTGATAAAAAACGAAATCATCCCCGGCACGCAATGGCACGCACATTTCAGTTAATTTGGACAATGGGCAGGAGGGTAACACCAGATGAGGGGGAATAATAAGAAAAAATCGTCCCCTGAAAAGCATTGTGACGAGTATTCCAGATGTATAAAGATGTGCTTTCTCTCTGTCTGGACGTGAATAACGGAGCAAAACCCTCTCCGGTTATAACGCTCAACGTTGGAAATTTGTGCAATTCAGATAAGAAATAGATTATTTATCGGGCGTATAGTGCAAAATGTGAGCGGAAGAACATTTTATGCAATTTTTTAGTTGCATGAGCACGCAGGTATCCATAAAATGCGCGCTACTTGATGCCGACTTAGCTCAGTAGGTAGAGCAACTGACTTGTAATCAGTAGGTCACCAGTTCGATTCCGGTAGTCGGCACCATCAAGTCCGGTGGGGTTCCCGAGCGGCCAAAGGGAGCAGACTGTAAATCTGCCGTCACAGACTTCGAAGGTTCGAATCCTTCCCCCACCACCACTTTCTGGCAGCGTTATCGCCGCCTGAGTTGGTTAAAAAATTTAATCAGCTCAAACATAAAAGAGAGAAATCTCTTTTTTGTTACAGAAAGAACTGGGTAGCCGAGTTTCAGGATGCGGGCATCGTATAATGGCTATTACCTCAGCCTTCCAAGCTGATGATGCGGGTTCGATTCCCGCTGCCCGCTCCAGACGTGCTGATATGGCTCAGTTGGTAGAGCGCACCCTTGGTAAGGGTGAGGTCCCCAGTTCGACTCTGGGTATCAGCACCACTTCACTTCTCCCTCCCGTTTCTCTCTGTTTACTTTTAAAAGCATTCAACAGCTCAGGTATATTGCCTGGTTGATGTGGTGATATCACCGATTTATCCGTGTCTTAGAGGGACAATCGATGTCTAAAGAAAAATTTGAACGTACTAAACCGCACGTTAACGTCGGTACTATCGGCCACGTTGACCATGGTAAAACAACGCTGACCGCTGCAATCACTACCGTTCTGGCTAAAACCTACGGCGGTGCTGCTCGCGCATTCGATCAGATCGATAACGCGCCGGAAGAAAAAGCACGTGGTATCACCATCAACACTTCTCACGTTGAATATGACACCCCGACTCGCCACTACGCACACGTAGACTGCCCGGGCCACGCCGACTATGTTAAAAACATGATCACTGGTGCTGCGCAGATGGACGGCGCGATCCTGGTTGTTGCTGCGACTGACGGCCCGATGCCGCAGACTCGTGAGCACATCCTGCTGGGTCGTCAGGTAGGCGTTCCGTACATCATCGTGTTCCTGAACAAATGCGACATGGTTGATGACGAAGAGCTGCTGGAACTGGTAGAAATGGAAGTTCGTGAACTTCTGTCTCAGTACGATTTCCCGGGCGACGACACTCCGATCGTTCGTGGTTCTGCTCTGAAAGCGCTGGAAGGCGAAGCAGAGTGGGAAGCGAAAATCATCGAACTGGCTGGCTTCCTGGATTCTTACATCCCGGAACCAGAACGTGCTATCGATAAGCCGTTCCTGCTGCCAATCGAAGACGTATTCTCCATCTCCGGTCGTGGTACCGTTGTTACCGGTCGTGTAGAACGCGGTATCATCAAAGTTGGTGAAGAAGTTGAAATCGTTGGTATCAAAGAGACTGCCAAGTCTACCTGTACTGGCGTTGAAATGTTCCGCAAACTGCTGGACGAAGGCCGTGCTGGTGAGAACGTTGGTGTTCTGTTGCGTGGTATCAAACGTGAAGAAATCGAACGTGGTCAGGTACTGGCTAAGCCGGGCTCTATCAAGCCGCACACCAAGTTCGAATCTGAAGTGTACATTCTGTCCAAAGACGAAGGCGGCCGTCATACTCCGTTCTTCAAAGGCTACCGTCCGCAGTTCTACTTCCGTACTACTGACGTGAC
>NZ_JAOWIG010000061.1:0-85253 GCF_030332245.1 Citrobacter sp. Cy070 | reverse complement strand
CGGTAGTTCAGTTGGTTAGAATACCTGCCTGTCACGCAGGGGGTCGCGGGTTCGAGTCCCGTCCGTTCCGCCACTTATTAGAAAATTAAGCCTGCTTAGTAGCAGGCTTAATGATAAGAAAATTTAGGGGCGTAGCTCAGTTGGTAGAGCACCGGTCTCCAAAACCGGGTGTCGCGAGTTCGAGTCTCTCCGCCCCTGCCAGAAACAATCCTTAGCATCCTTGCTAAGGATTTTTTTTTACCTGAACATCATATTCTGGATCTTCCAGTTCATTTTTTCCCGGCATCCTTGCCAGCGTTTTCATTAATCTTCCAAAATATTTGTTTTCAGCAGATCGCGAATAAGTGCATGTTTGTCGCTATTTTGCAGCCAAACCGCATATAACGGACGTGAAAGAGTCGTACTGTCAGTAACTGTGTGAAGATCGCTTTTGGTTCTGGCCCAACTGACGGGAAGCCAACTAAACCCTTTAATTACAGAAAGTTGCTGTCTTGCCAGTTCTGCAGAACTGGTGGTAAGTACCGGCACTTCATCTCCAGCAATCAATCCCGCTTCGTGCTGCTGAAAATCCGGTCCCCATTCCAGGCGTAGGTAATTCAGTTCATCTTTGGTTTGCGATGGAGAGCTACAATAGAGCGCCAGCGTGAAATATCCCAACAGTTGGCTGCTAAATTCGTCCATTTTTGGGGTTTCGGTCGTAATTAACAGATCCAGCTGTCGTTCATGGAGCTGCTTTACTAGCGACTGGCGCTGAGCGATCCTCGCTTCAAACTGCAGGCTGGATTGTGGCTCCTGAGATTGGTATAAACGCCGCAACCAGTCATTGAGCATGCATTCCCAAAGGGATGCACTGGCACCGATCGAAAACTCGTTGTGCCGTGAGGTATTCGCGACCTCCTTACGTGCTGCTTGCCATGTATTCATCAGCGTTTCTGCGTAAGGCAATAATTTTTCACCTGCAGCGGTCAAACGAATATTGTTTCTGTGTCGGGTGAACAGGTTCACACCCAGTTGATTTTCCAGTTGTCTGATCCGAAAACTCACCGCCGACTGGGTCAGGTAGAGCGCTTCAGCTGCCCGACCAAAGTGGCGTGTCCGGCTAACTTCCAGGAAAGTTTTTAACAATTCCGTATCCACAACGCGCTCCATAAAATTATTTGTCGTGATGATTTAAATCTTTTGTTTGACGCTCTGTCAAGCGTAACTAATACTCCGCGCCATAAATAGCTCGGCCAAAGAATTAGGAGCGTGCAGGATGGCGGAAAGCTTTACGACGACTAATCGATATTTCGACAATAAATATTACCCCCGCGGATTCTCCCGTCATGGTGATTTCACCATTAAAGAGGCACAGCTGCTTGAGCGTCATGGCTATGCCTTCAACGAGCTGGATCTGGGTAAACGTGAGCCAGTAACTGAAGAAGAAAAATTGTTTGTTGCGGTATGCCGTGGTGAACGTGAGCCAGTTACCGAAGCTGAACGCGTGTGGTCTAAATACATGACGCGCATTAAGCGTCCAAAACGCTTCCACACGCTGTCTGGCGGGAAACCTCAGGTGGAAGGTGCAGAAGACTACACCGAATCTGATGATTAATAAAAAAGGGCGTAAGCCCTTTTTTTATGCCAGTAATTTCTGCAGGTGAATTAATAACCTGTCTATCGCCCGATAAGCAACGGCCTCCTGCAAGTGCTGGCGGGTGATATGGTCGCACTGTTCAATATCCGCAATGGTACGTGCGACTTTTATCAGGCGTAGCCAGGCGCGGATGGACAATCCAAGACGAGCTAACGTGTCCTCAAGCCAGTGCGCATCATCACTGCGAAGCATGCAAAATTTATGGATATCCTGGCTGTCCAGATACGCATTTAACTTATTTTGCCGCCGATACTGACGCTCTCGTGCGGCGATGACGCGTTGCTTCACCGTTGCGCTATCTTCACCTTTCACTACGCTCTGGCTGAGTATGCCGGGTGGCGGTAAGGGAATTTCGAGGGAGAGGTCAAAGCGGTCAAGAAATGGACCTGATAATCGATTGAGGTAGCGCAGAGTCTGTTCTGGGGTACAGCGGTTATGATTCCCCTGATAATGGCCTGTCGGGCTTGGATTCATTGCAGCAATGAGTTGAAAGCGCGCGGGATAGGTTATTTTTGCTCTGGTACGGGATAGATGGATCTGCCCGGACTCAATGGGTTCGCGCAGTGCATCCAGCGTGCGTCGCTCAAACTCAGGTAATTCATCCAGAAATAATATACCGTTATGCGCCAGGGAGATCTCGCCTGGCGCAGGAATAGAGCCTCCACCGACCATTGCGGTTAATGAAGCACTGTGATGGGGAGAACGAAAAGGGCGTTGCTTCCACTGTTTTTGTATCGTATCGGAATTGACCAGACTGAGGATCGCTGCACTTTCCAGCGCCTCATCGTTGCTAAGTGGAGGAAGCAGTCCTCTGAGACGGCTGGCCAGCATGGTCTTGCCCGTACCTGGCGGGCCGATAAACAGGAGGTTGTGACCACCAGCGGCGGTGATCTCCAGCCCTCGTTTACCCTGTTCCTGACCGATAACATCGCTGAGATCCTCTGGTGAAGGTTCGGCGGTAAAGTCTGCAGATTGCGGTTTGTCTAAATCATGCTTTCCTTCCAGGAATGCGCATACCGCCTGCAGGTGATCGGCAATCAGGCACCCTTCGCCGTGTATTAGACCAACCTCTGCGGCATTCTCTTTAGCGACAATGATTCTCCGGCCTGCACGAATCGCTTCGGTTGCGCTTGATATAGCGCCTGGAACGCTGCGTAAAGCGCCTGTAAGCGCTAATTCGCCTACCAGCTCATAGGTGTCGAGATTATGGGTTGTAAGCTGCTCAGAAGCGACCAGAAGCGCAACAGCGATAGGTAAATCATATCGCCCCCCTTCTTTGGGGAGGTCAGCCGGAGCCAGGTTGATGGTTATCTTCCTAGCCGGGAATTCATACCCGCTATTAATAATTGCACTGCGTACCCGATCGCGAGCCTCTTTCACTGTCGTTTCAGGTAACCCCACCATGGTTAAACCAGGCAGGCCATTACTAATATGTACCTCGATGGTAATGGCTGGTGCATTCACGCCGAGGGCGGCGCGTGTGTGAACAATCGATAGTGACATAACCCCTCCTGATGGGAATATTATGTCGCAATAGATATCAGCAAGATTCTGCATAATTGATGTTTTTAGACGCTTATTCCTGTGTTTTTGTGTAATCAGGAATTGCTTGCCCCATGTCTGGAATCTCGCTCGCAAATGCGTATAAGTGTGCCGAGGAAAGAGATCGCAGGTGGTGCTGATGCGCTGAAACGTGAAATATTTTCATTTTATATTTTTTGTATAAAAAACAACGATATTTATCTAAACCGTTAACGGCGTCAGAAAAATGAAAACAAAAATATCTTGTGCTATTCGCAAATTCTATGGTAACTCTTTAGGTATTCCTTCGAACAAGATGCAAGAAAATACAAAAATGACAGCCCTTCTACGAGTGATTAGCCTGGTCGTGATTAGCGTGGTGGTGATTATTATCCCACCGTGCGGGGCTGCACTTGGACGAGGAAAGGCTTAGAAAACAAGCCTTAACGAACTAAGACCCCCGCACCGAAAGGTCCGGGGGTTTTTTTTGACCTTAAAAACTTAAACGAGGAGCAGAAAGTGAACGACAGCATAAAATTCTGTTTCTCAAGATTTACGGCGGGGATGTAACTATGAATGGGGCACAGTGGGTGGTACATGCGTTGCGTGCACAAGGGGTTCAAACCGTCTTTGGTTATCCCGGTGGCGCAATTATGCCGGTTTACGATGCATTGTATGACGGCGGCGTAGAGCACCTGTTGTGCCGACACGAGCAGGGTGCGGCGATGGCGGCGATTGGTTATGCCCGTGCAACGGGTAAAACCGGTGTTTGTATCGCCACTTCCGGCCCTGGTGCTACCAACCTGATCACCGGACTTGCCGATGCGTTGTTAGATTCTGTTCCAGTGGTCGCGATCACCGGCCAGGTGGCATCACCTTTCATCGGAACGGATGCGTTCCAGGAAGTGGACGTGCTTGGTATGTCGCTGTCCTGCACCAAACACAGCTTCCTGGTGCAGTCACTGGAAGAGCTGCCGCGCATCATGGCTGAGGCCTTCGCCGTGGCGAATTCCGGTCGCCCGGGTCCGGTTCTGGTGGATATCCCGAAAGACATCCAATTAGCCAGCGGTACGCTGGAGCCGTATTTTACCACCGTCGAAAACGTTGAGGCTTTCCCGCATGCTGACGTTGAGCAGGCGCGTAACATGCTGGCGCAGGCGCAAAAACCGATCCTGTACGTCGGTGGCGGCGTAGGTATGGCGCAGGCGGTTCCGGCCCTGCGTGAGTTTATTGCACTTACTCAAATGCCGGTTGCCTGCACGCTGAAAGGCTTGGGCGCAGTAGAAGCCGACTACCCCTACTATTTGGGCATGTTGGGAATGCACGGGACTAAAGCGGCAAATTTCGCGGTGCAAGAGTGTGATTTACTGATTGCAGTTGGCGCGCGTTTTGATGACCGGGTGACTGGTAAGCTGAATACTTTCGCACCGAACGCCAGCGTGATCCACATGGATATCGACCCGGCAGAAATGAACAAACTGCGCCAGGCGCATGTGGCCCTGCAGGGCGATTTAAATTCGCTGCTGCCGGCATTACAGCAGACGTTGAAGATTGACGAATGGCGTCAGCACAGTGCAGAACTGCGAGCAGAGCATGCCTGGCGCTACGACCATCCGGGTGAGGCCATCTATGCACCGTTGTTGTTAAAACAACTGTCGGACCGTAAACCAGCGGATAGCGTTGTTACGACGGATGTTGGCCAGCATCAGATGTGGTCTGCACAGCATATGATCTATACCCGCCCGGAAAATTTCATCACCTCGAGCGGCTTGGGTACGATGGGCTTTGGTTTACCTGCCGCGGTTGGCGCACAGGTTGCTCGCCCGAACGATACGGTAATCTGTATCTCCGGTGACGGTTCCTTCATGATGAATGTACAGGAACTCGGCACCGTAAAACGCAAGCAGTTGCCGCTGAAGATAGTTTTACTCGACAACCAGCGGTTAGGCATGGTGCGACAATGGCAGCAGCTGTTTTTCCAGGAACGTTATAGCGAAACCACCCTTACCGATAACCCCGATTTCCTCATGTTGGCCAGCGCCTTCGGCATACCTGGTCAGCACATCACCCGTAAAGACCAGGTTGAAGCGGCACTCGACACCATGCTGAACAGCGAGGGGCCATACCTGCTTCATGTCTCAATCGACGAACTTGAGAATGTCTGGCCTCTGGTACCACCAGGTGCCAGCAACTCAGAAATGCTGGAGAAATTATCATGATGCAACATCAGGTCGCCGTTGAGGCTCGTTTCAATCCGGAAACGTTAGAACGTGTTTTACGCGTGGTACGCCATCGTGGTTTTCAGGTGTGCTCCATGAATATGGAAGCCGCCAGCGATGCGCAGAATATAAATATCGAATTGACCGTTGCCAGCCCCCGGTCGGTCGACTTACTGTTTAGTCAGTTAAGTAAACTGGTGGACGTTGCACATGTTGCCATCTGCCAGAGCACAACCACATCACAACAAATCCGCGCCTGAGCGCAAAAGGAAGAAAAATGACGACGAAAAAAGCTGATTACATTTGGTCTAATGGCGAGATGATTCGTTGGGAAGACGCGAAGGTTCACGTGATGTCCCACGCGCTGCACTACGGTACTTCTGTATTTGAAGGCATCCGTTGCTACGATTCTCACAAAGGGCCGGTGGTGTTCCGTCATCGCGAACATATGCAGCGTCTGCGTGATTCAGCCAAGATCTATCGTTTTCCCGTTTCTCAGAGCGTTGATGAGCTGATGGAAGCTTGCCGTGAGGTGATTCGTAAAAACAATCTGACCAGCGCCTATATCCGTCCGCTGGTGTTTGTTGGCGACGTGGGGATGGGCGTTAACCCGCCAGCGGGTTACACCACCGACGTGATTATCGCCGCGTTCCCGTGGGGGGCTTACCTTGGTGCTGAAGCGCTGGAACAGGGGATCGATGCGATGGTTTCTTCCTGGAACCGCGTTGCGCCAAACACTATCCCTACCGCTGCTAAGGCTGGTGGTAACTATCTGTCTTCGCTGCTGGTGGGTAGCGAAGCGCGTCGTCATGGTTACCAGGAAGGTATTGCGCTGGATGTGAATGGTTACATCTCTGAAGGCGCGGGTGAAAACCTGTTTGAAGTAAAAGACGGCATTCTGTTTACCCCGCCGTTTACCTCCTCCGCGCTGCCAGGTATCACCCGTGACGCAATCATTAAGCTGGCGAAAGATCTCGATATCGAAGTGCGTGAGCAGGTGCTGTCCCGTGAATCGCTGTACCTGGCCGACGAAGTGTTTATGTCCGGTACTGCGGCCGAAATCACGCCCGTACGCAGCGTCGATGGTATTCAGGTGGGCGAAGGCCGCTGCGGCCCTGTCACCAAACGCATCCAGCAGGCCTTCTTTGGTCTCTTCACCGGTGAAACGGAAGATAAATACGGCTGGTTGGATCAGGTTAATCAATAAACATAAATTTGGGACGGCACGCACCGTCCCAATTATTAGACAGACGGGAGTTAATCAAGCATGCCTAAGTATCGTTCTGCTACCACCACCCACGGCCGTAATATGGCGGGTGCCCGCGCACTGTGGCGCGCCACCGGGATGACCGATGATGACTTCGGTAAACCTATTATCGCTGTGGTGAACTCTTTTACCCAGTTTGTGCCGGGCCATGTCCATCTGCGCGATCTCGGTAAGCTGGTTGCCGAACAAATCGAAGCCTCTGGCGGCGTAGCGAAAGAGTTCAACACCATTGCTGTGGATGATGGTATCGCCATGGGCCACGGGGGCATGCTGTATTCACTGCCGTCACGCGAGCTGATCGCTGACTCCGTTGAGTACATGGTTAACGCCCACTGCGCCGATGCGATGGTCTGCATCTCCAACTGCGACAAAATCACCCCGGGGATGTTAATGGCCTCCCTGCGTCTGAACATTCCGGTGATCTTTGTTTCTGGTGGCCCGATGGAAGCCGGGAAAACCAAGCTCTCTGACCAAATCATCAAGCTCGATCTGGTTGATGCAATGATTCAGGGCGCGGACCCGAAAGTCTCTGACTCACAAAGCGAACAGGTTGAGCGTTCCGCCTGCCCGACCTGCGGCTCATGCTCCGGGATGTTTACCGCAAACTCCATGAACTGTCTGACCGAAGCGCTGGGTTTATCGCAGCCGGGTAACGGTTCGCTGCTGGCGACTCACGCCGACCGTAAAACGCTGTTCCTTAACGCGGGTAAACGCATCGTTGAGCTGACTAAACGCTACTATGAGCAGGATGATGCTTCTGCGCTGCCGCGCAACATTGCCAGCAAGGCGGCGTTTGAGAATGCCATGACGCTGGATATCGCCATGGGTGGCTCCACCAACACCGTTCTGCACCTGCTGGCGGCGGCGCAGGAAGCGGAAATCGACTTCACAATGAGTGATATCGACAAGCTGTCCCGCAAAGTCCCACAGCTGTGTAAAGTGGCGCCGAGCACGCAGAAATACCATATGGAAGATGTGCACCGCGCAGGCGGCGTATTGGGTATTTTAGGCGAACTGGATCGTGCCGGACTGCTGAACCGCGACGTGAAAAACGTGCTGGGGCTGACGCTGCCGCAAACGCTCGATCGGTATGACGTGATGCTGACCAAAGATGACGCGGTGAAAAAGATGTTCCGCGCTGGCCCGGCGGGCATCCGTACCACTCAGGCGTTCTCGCAGGACTGCCGCTGGGACACGCTGGATGACGATCGCGCCGAAGGCTGTATCCGTTCGCTGGAACATGCTTACAGCAAAGATGGCGGTCTGGCAGTCCTGTACGGTAACTTCGCGGAAAACGGCTGTATTGTGAAAACCGCAGGTGTGGATGACAGCATCCTGAAATTTACTGGCCCGGCGAAAGTGTACGAAAGCCAGGATGACGCGGTTGAGGCGATCCTTGGCGGCAAAGTGGTGGCGGGCGACGTGGTGGTGATTCGCTACGAAGGGCCGAAAGGCGGGCCAGGTATGCAGGAAATGCTCTACCCAACCACCTTCCTGAAATCGATGGGGCTCGGCAAGGCCTGTGCGCTGATAACAGATGGCCGTTTCTCCGGCGGCACATCCGGCCTGTCTATCGGCCACGTTTCCCCGGAAGCGGCCAGCGGCGGTAATATCGCGATTATCGAAGATGGCGACATGATTGCTATCGATATCCCGAATCGTGGTATTCAACTGCAGTTGAGCGATGCGGAAATCGCTGCGCGTCGTGAAGCACAGGAAGCACGCGGTGACAAAGCCTGGACGCCTAAAGATCGTCAGCGCCAGGTCTCCTTTGCGCTGCGCGCCTACGCCAGTCTGGCAACCAGCGCCGACAAAGGCGCGGTGCGCGATAAGTCGAAACTCGGGGGATAATGACCATGGCGGATTCACAACCTCTATCTGGCGCTCCTGAGGGCGCCGAGTATCTCAGAGCGGTATTGCGTGCGCCGGTCTACGAAGCGGCGCAGGTAACGCCGCTACAAAAAATGGACAAGCTCTCTTCGCGCCTCGATAACGTCATTCTGGTGAAGCGCGAAGACCGTCAACCCGTTCATAGCTTCAAGCTGCGCGGAGCCTACGCCATGATGGCGGGCCTGACCGAAGAGCAAAAAGCGCATGGGGTCATCACCGCATCGGCGGGTAATCATGCCCAGGGCGTCGCGTTCTCTTCTGCACGACTAGGCGTGAAGGCACTGATTGTCATGCCAACGGCTACTGCCGATATCAAAGTTGATGCCGTGCGCGGCTTCGGCGGAGAAGTGCTGCTGCATGGCGCGAATTTTGATGAAGCCAAAGCCAAAGCGATTGAGCTATCGCAGCAGCAGGGTTTTACCTGGGTTCCACCGTTTGATCATCCGATGGTGATTGCCGGGCAGGGCACGCTGGCGCTGGAGTTACTGCAGCAGGATGCTCACCTTGACCGTGTTTTTGTCCCGGTGGGCGGCGGCGGTCTGGCGGCGGGCGTGGCGGTGTTGATTAAACAGCTGATGCCGCAGATCAAAGTGATCGCCGTTGAAGCTGAAGATTCCGCCTGCCTGAAAGCGGCGCTGGATGCCGGTCATCCGGTTGATCTCCCGCGCGTCGGTCTTTTTGCTGAAGGCGTGGCGGTCAAACGCATTGGTGATGAAACCTTCCGTCTGTGCCAGGAATACCTCGACGACATTATCACCGTTGATAGCGATGCTATTTGCGCAGCGATGAAAGACCTGTTTGAAGATGTGCGAGCCGTGGCTGAGCCATCGGGCGCGCTGGCGCTGGCGGGAATGAAAAAATACATCGCCCAGCACAATATTCGCGGTGAACGACTGGCACATGTGCTGTCCGGTGCGAACGTTAACTTCCATGGCCTGCGCTACGTGTCTGAACGCTGTGAATTGGGGGAACAGCGCGAAGCGCTGCTGGCGGTGACCATCCCGGAAGAGAAGGGCAGCTTCCTGAAATTTTGCCAACTGCTGGGTGGGCGCTCGGTTACTGAGTTTAACTACCGTTTTGCTGATGCCAAAGATGCCTGCATTTTTGTCGGCGTACGCCTGAGCCGTGGTCTGGAAGAACGTAAAGAAATCCTCCAGTTGCTTAGCGACGGCGGCTACAGTGTGGTGGATCTGTCCGACGACGAAATGGCGAAGCTGCACGTGCGCTATATGGTCGGTGGACGTCCGTCAAAACCCTTGCAGGAGCGACTGTTCAGCTTCGAATTCCCGGAATCGCCGGGGGCGCTGCTGAAGTTTCTGCATACTCTGGGGACGCACTGGAATATTTCATTGTTCCACTATCGCAGTCATGGAACTGACTACGGCCGTGTTCTGGCAGCATTTGAACTGGGTGAACATGAACCTGATTTCGAAACGCGACTAAATGAACTGGGCTATGACTGTCATGATGAAACACATAACCCGGCGTTTCGTTTTTTTCTCGCGGGGTAATGTTTGGGGAGCCTGACGGCACTGCGCCTGTCAGGCCTGCGCCCTGACTCTCTGCCGGTTAAGGTGCTTGCGCCGCCGTTCGGCGGCTAGTGATTTGGCAATATCTTCCAGAAAGCATCAATAAGCGGCTCATGCAGCCGCTTTTTTTGTGCGCATACGCCCAGCTCGAACGGTGTTTTTTCGTCGCTACGTTCCAGAATCATCACGCGGTTACGTACCGGCTCCGGGCTATTCTCCAGCACCACTTCTGGCAACAATGCTACGCCGCAGCCCAGCGCCACCATCGACACCATCGCCTCGTGGCCGCCCACGGTGGCGTAAATCGACGGGTTGCTGATTTTATTGCGCCGGAACCACAGCTCAATGCGGCGGCGCACCGGCCCCTGGTCGGCCATGATAAACGGCACCGTTGACCAGTCTGGCTCATCCACCGAAATCTGGTTGCGCACCGGGCAGGGCAGTGCTGGCGCTATCAATACCACAGCCAGATTCTCCAGCATGGAAAATGCCACCGCGCCGGGCAGTGTCTCGGGCTTACCGGCAATTGCCAGATCGGCCTCGCCGGTGACGACTTTTTCCATTGCATCAGCCGCGTCACCGGTGGTGAGCTTGATTTCCACCGACGGATGCTCGGCGCGGAAGCGGTCGAGGATCGGTGGTAAATGGCTGTAGGCGGCAGTCACTGAGCAGAATATATGCAGTTCACCGGACAACGACGGTCCTTGTTGATCAATGGTATGGCGTAATTGCTGATACTGCAGCAGCGTCTGCTGGGCAAACACGCGCAGCTCCTCACCGGCTTCGGTGAGCGTCACCGTGCGGTTATCGCGGACAAACAGCGGCTGGCCGAGGTCTTCTTCAAGACGCTGAATTTGCCGGGAGAGCGTGGAGGGGCTGACGTGCATCGCCCGCGCGCTGCGGCCAAAATGGCGGCTTTCCGCCAGATGCAGGAACATTTTCAAATCGCGTAAATCCACAGATTCCACTCCCTCTTTTTATATTGCAGAAATTGCAACGTGACGTTGTGAATATATCAATTTCCGCAATAAATTTCCTGTTGTAATGTGGGTTCATTCTCGCTGAAACGCGAACCGAACAATAAGACACACAACATCACGGAGTACACCATCATGGCTAACTACTTTAATACACTGAATCTGCGTCAGCAGCTGGCTCAACTGGGCAAATGTCGCTTCATGGGCCGCGAAGAATTCGCCGACGGCGCAAGCTACCTTCAGGGTAAAAAAGTGGTCATCGTCGGCTGTGGCGCTCAGGGTCTGAACCAGGGCCTGAACATGCGTGACTCCGGTCTGGATATCTCCTACGCCCTGCGTAAAGAAGCGATCGCTGAGAAACGTGCTTCGTGGCGTAAAGCGACCGAAAACGGCTTCAAAGTCGGTACCTACGAAGAGCTGATCCCGCAGGCTGACCTGGTGGTTAACCTGACGCCAGACAAACAGCACTCCGACGTTGTGCGTTCCGTACAGCCGCTGATGAAAGACGGTGCAGCGCTGGGTTATTCCCACGGTTTCAACATCGTCGAAGTGGGCGAGCAGATCCGTAAAGACATCACCGTTGTGATGGTGGCACCGAAGTGCCCGGGTACCGAAGTGCGTGAAGAATACAAACGCGGTTTCGGTGTTCCAACCCTGATCGCAGTTCACCCGGAAAACGATCCAAAAGGCGAAGGCATGGCGATCGCTAAAGCCTGGGCTGCAGCGACCGGTGGCCACCGTGCTGGCGTACTGGAGTCCTCCTTTGTTGCAGAAGTGAAATCTGACCTGATGGGCGAGCAGACTATCCTGTGCGGTATGCTGCAGGCGGGCTCTCTGCTGTGCTTCGACAAGCTGGTGGAAGAAGGTACTGACCCGGCTTACGCAGAAAAACTGATTCAGTTCGGCTGGGAAACCATCACCGAAGCGCTGAAGCAGGGCGGCATTACGCTGATGATGGACCGTCTGTCTAACCCGGCGAAACTGCGCGCTTATGCGCTGTCCGAACAGCTGAAAGAGATCATGGCGCCGCTGTTCCAGAAACACATGGACGACATCATCTCCGGTGAATTCTCCTCCGGCATGATGGCTGACTGGGCTAACGACGATAAGAAACTGCTGACCTGGCGTGAAGAGACCGGTAAAACCGCGTTCGAAACCGCACCGCAGTTTGAAGGCAAAATTGGCGAGCAAGAGTACTTCGATAAAGGCGTCCTGATGATTGCGATGGTGAAAGCGGGCGTTGAGCTGGCGTTCGAAACCATGGTTGATTCTGGCATCATCGAAGAGTCTGCTTACTACGAATCACTGCACGAACTGCCGCTGATCGCGAACACCATCGCGCGTAAGCGTCTGTACGAAATGAACGTGGTTATCTCCGATACCGCAGAATACGGTAACTACCTGTTCTCTTACGCTTGCGTACCGCTGCTGAAAGAGTTCATGACCACTCTGCAGACCGGCGATCTGGGCAAAGCGATTGCTGAGGGTGCGGTAGATAACGCGCAGCTGCGTGATGTGAACGAAGCGATTCGCGGCCACGCTATCGAGCAGGTTGGTAAGAAACTGCGTGGTTATATGACGGATATGAAGCGTATTGCGGTAGCGGGTTAAATAGATTGTCGGGTGGTGCTAGCGCTTACCCGACCTACAATTTAGCCAAGAATGTAGGCCGGGTAAGGCGACAGCCGCCACCCGGCTTTTTTATTAGTTACGGTACAGCACTTTAATGATGTGGTAACCGAACTGCGTGTGCAGCGGGCCAGTTGGCTCCAGCACCGGGCAAGAGAAGACCACTTTGTCGAACGCCGGAACCATCTGGCCCTGGCGGAATTCGCCTAAATCACCGCCGCGTTTGCCTGATGGGCAGATTGAGTGTTTCTTCGCCAGCTTGCCAAAGTCGGCACCGTTTTTAATTTGTTCCAGAAGATCCAAAGCCAGTTTCTCTTCTTTAACAAGGATATGCACTGCTGCTGCTGTTTTTGCCATGATCGTGCCTTGAGTGGGGTGGTTGAGGCTGGCTATACTACCATGCTCTAAATTTCCCCTCCTGACTTTCATTGAGTGATCTTTATGCGTTTGAATCCCGGACAACAACAAGCCGTCGAATTTGTCACAGGACCTTGCCTGGTGCTGGCGGGGGCGGGTTCCGGAAAGACGCGCGTTATCACCAATAAAATTGCGCACCTGATCCGCGTTTGTGGCTATCAGGCGCGGCATATCGCGGCGGTGACTTTTACCAATAAGGCCGCGCGTGAAATGAAAGAGCGTGTGGCGCAGACGCTGGGTCGTAAAGAGGCGCGTGGATTGATGATCTCCACGTTCCACACGTTGGGGTTGGATATCATCAAGCGTGAATTTGCGGCGTTGGGGATGAAGTCGAACTTCTCGCTGTTTGACGATACCGACCAGGTGGCTCTGCTTAAGGAACTGACCGAAGGGCTAATTGAAGACGATAAACTTATCCTTCAACAGCTGATCTCAACGATCTCCAACTGGAAAAACGATCTGATGACCCCGGTGCAGGCAGCAGCCAGCGCTAAAGGCGAACGCGATCGTATTTTCGCGCACTGCTATGGCCTGTACGACGCGCATATGAAGGCGTGTAACGTGCTGGACTTTGACGATCTGATCCTACTGCCGACATTGCTGCTTCAGCGTAATGAAGAGGTGCGCGAGCGCTGGCAGAACAAAATCCGCTACCTGCTGGTGGATGAATACCAGGATACCAACACCAGCCAGTACGAGCTGGTGAAGCTGCTGGTGGGGCAACGTGCGCGCTTTACCGTGGTGGGTGATGACGATCAGTCGATTTACTCGTGGCGTGGTGCGCGTCCGCAAAACCTGGTACTGCTGAGCAAAGATTTTCCGGCGCTGCAGGTGGTGAAGCTGGAGCAAAACTACCGTTCCTCCGGGCGTATCCTGAAGGCGGCGAACATCCTCATTGCTAACAACCCGCACGTCTTTGAAAAGCGGTTGTTCTCTGAGCTGGGCTACGGACCTGAGCTGAAAGTACTGAGTGCCAACAACGAAGAGCATGAAGCGGAACGCGTGACCGGGGAGTTGATTGCTCATCACTTTGTGAATAAGACGCAGTATAAGGACTATGCGATCCTGTATCGCGGCAACCACCAGTCACGGGTGTTCGAAAAATTCCTGATGCAAAACCGCATCCCGTACAAAATTTCCGGGGGGACATCATTTTTCTCGCGTCCGGAAATCAAAGATCTGCTGGCCTACCTGCGTGTGCTGAGCAACCCGGATGACGATAGCGCGTTTTTGCGGATCGTCAACACGCCAAAACGTGAAATCGGCCCGGCCACACTGCAAAAGTTGGGTGAGTGGGCGATGACGCGTAATAAAAGCTTGTTTACTGCCAGCTTTGATATGGGTCTAAGCCAGACGCTGACCGGCCGCGGTTATGATTCTCTAACCCGCTTTACGCACTGGCTGGGGGAAATCCAGCGCCTCGCGGAGCGTGAACCGATTGCTGCCGTGCGTGACCTGATCCATGGCATTGATTACGAATCCTGGCTGTATGAAACCTCGCCGAGCCCGAAAGCGGCAGAAATGCGTATGAAGAACGTCAACACGCTGTTCAGCTGGATGACGGAGATGCTGGAAGGCAGCGAGCTGGAAGAGCCGATGACCCTGACTCAGGTCGTTACCCGCTTTACCCTGCGTGACATGATGGAGCGTGGCGAAAGCGAAGAAGAGCTGGACCAGGTGCAGTTGATGACGTTACATGCCTCAAAAGGGCTGGAGTTCCCCTATGTGTTTATGGTGGGAATGGAAGAGGGCTTCTTACCTCATCAGAGCAGCATCGATGAAGACAACATTGATGAAGAGCGTCGTCTGGCCTACGTCGGCATTACCCGTGCACAGAAAGAGCTTATCTTCACGTTGTGCAAAGAACGCCGTCAGTACGGTGAACTGGTGCGTCCGGAGCCAAGCCGCTTCCTGCTGGAACTGCCACAGGATGACGTTATCTGGGAACAGGAGCGTAAAGTGGTGAGCGCTGAGGAGCGGATGCAAAAGGGGCAGGCCAGCATTGCGAATATCCGGGCAATGATGGCGAAAGCCAAAGAGAAGTAATATTTATTTGGTAGACCGGATAAGCGTGAGCGCCATCCGGCAGCCAGCATCTAACGCACTTCCAGCGGCCAGTGGACATAGCTTTGCCACTGGATTTCCTGATCGATCAACTCTTTACCTAATGGATGATGTTCCAGCCAGCTTTCCGGCAACGTTAGCGTCAGATCTTCATCCTGAGCTTGCAGGGTGATATGTGGCACTAAATCGTCACGGCGGCGGCTTGCGAAGATGATCGCCAGGCGTAGCAAACGGCAAAGGTGCTCCGCGATGCGCGGCGGCACGGCGTTTTGCTGGTGGAGCGAAGAGAGATCGACTGGGTTGGTCTGATTTAATAACAGCGTGGCTAACAGCTTTTTCTGCGCGGGAGTGAAGCCCGGAAGATCGAGATTACGCACCAGCCAGGCGGCATGCAGCGGTGCCTGCTTATATTCCACGCTCAGCCCTATTTCATGCAGCTGACAGGCACTTTGCAGCAGTTCACGGCTAATGGCCTCAAGATGCCACTCATCTTTCACCTGATCGAATAAATGTACAGCCAACTGTGCGACGCGGTTCGCCTGATCGGTGTCGACCATAAAGCGACGCTGAATATTACGCAGCGTACGGCTGCGAATATCCTGATCGACAGGCAGGTGCAGCATACCGTAAACCAGACCTTCACGCAGTGCGCCGCCGGCCAGGGTCATGCATTGAATATTCAACTCAGTGAAAATCGCGATCAGGATTGCCAGCCCGCTGGGGAACACCAGTGCGCGTTCCAGCGTTAACCCTTCGATTTCCAACTCTTCCAGACGACCGCAGTGGATAGCGCGCTGCTTAAGCTGCTGAAGTTTGGCCAGCGTAATGCGCTCATCCATACCCTGCGCCATCATGATTTCCTGCAACGCCTGGACGGTACCGGAGGCACCAACGCAAACTTTCCAGCCATGAAAACGCAGTTTGTCGGCGACCGGGCGCAGAACCTCACGCGCCGCTTTCTCGGCTTCGTCAAAATTTTCCTGCGCCAGATTACGATCGGTGAAGTACCGTTCGAGCCAGGTAACGCAGCCCATTGACAGGCTGAACAGAGAGGTTGTTTGGGCGCCGGAGCCGGTAACCAGTTCCGTACTGGCGCCGCCAATATCAACGACCAGACGCTGATCGGCTCCGCCAGTGGTGTGGGCAACACCCTGATAAATCAGTCGTGCTTCTTCTTCACCACTGATGACCTGGACAGGGCAGCCGAGAATCTCTTGCGCTTTGGCGATAAAGACATCGGCGTTTACCGCGATGCGCAATGTTGCCGTGGCGACCACGCGGATTTGCGGTTGCGGGATATCCTGCAGACGTTCAGCAAACAAGCGCAGGCATTGCCAGCCGCGTTCCATGGCTTCAGCGGAGAGAATGTTGTCGCTGTTGAGTCCAGCGGCCAGACGCACCTTGCGTTTAATACGCGTGAGCGTCTGGATGCTTCCCGCCACTTCGCGTACAACCAGCATATGAAAACTATTCGAGCCTAAATCGATTGCGGCGTACAGCGAAGTGGTTGTGAGCATATCTTACGTTAACCTGAACGACGACGATTACGCGGAGCACCACCGGTACGACGCGGGCCATTGCCTGGGCGTGGGCGCGTCATGCGCAGCGGCTTTGGCAGGTCAGTCATTAGCGCGTCCGGGTTGTACTTGCTGACCGGAATCGAGTGGCCAATGTAGGTCTCGATTGCAGGTAAATTCAGCGCGTACTCTTCACAAGCCAGGCTAATAGAATGACCACTTGCGCCTGCACGACCTGTACGACCAATACGGTGGACGTAATCTTCACAGTCGTCCGGCAGGTCATAGTTAAACACGTGCGTTACGGCTGGGATGTGCAGGCCACGCGCCGCGACATCGGTTGCGACGAGAATATCGAGATCGCCACGGGTGAACTCATCAAGGATACGCAGGCGTTTTTTCTGCGCCACGTCACCGGTAAGCAAGCCTACGCGATGTCCGTCAGCAGCAAGACTGCCCCAGATCTCTTCACAGCGATGTTTGGTGTTAGCAAAAACAATGGCGCGATCTGGCCACTCTTCTTCAATCAGCGTTTGCAGCAAACGCATTTTCTCTTCGTTGGAAGGATAGAAGAGTTCTTCTTTAATACGGTGGCCCGTCTTCTGTTCCGGTTCGACTTCAACGTACTCGGCGTTATTCATTTGTTCAAACGCCAGTTCGCGAACGCGATAAGAGAGGGTTGCAGAAAACAGCATGTTCAGACGTTGGGTGGTTGGCGGCATACGACGGAACAGCCAACGGATATCTTTAATAAAGCCCAGATCGTACATACGATCGGCTTCATCCAGCACCACGACCTGAATCGCGCCCAGGTTGATATGGTTCTGTTTTGCGTAGTCGATAAGACGACCGGTCGTGCCGATAAGAATATCGACGCCGCTTTCCAGCACTTTCAGCTGTTTGTCGTAACCGTCGCCGCCATAAGCCAGGCCTAATTTCAGACCGGTGGTCTGTGCCAGCGGCTCGGCGTCGGCGTGGATCTGCACGGCTAACTCACGCGTTGGCGCCATAATTAACGCACGCGGTTGGTTCACCTTGCGATCGTCAATCGCGGGATGAGAGAGAAGATAATGAAACGTTGACGTCAGGAACGCCATCGTTTTTCCGGTACCGGTTTGCGCCTGCCCTGCAACATCACGGCCTGCCAGCGTAAGCGGCAGCGCGAGAGCCTGAATGGGCGTGCAGTTATGAAACCCTTTATTTTCAAGGGCTTCTATCACCTTCGGGTGCAGGGCGAAGTCGGAAAACTTCTGTTCTGTTAAATGTGTTTTGCTCATAGTGTGGTAGAATATCAGCTTACTATTGCTTTACGAAAGCGTATCCGGTGAAATAAAGTCAACCTTTAGTTGGTTAATACTGTACACAATTCATTCATGATGCGTCGAGATGGCAAGTGAATGGGTCCAAAGAAGCGTATTGAGTACGTGACCAGGACGCAGCGCACAGCCAACAAAAAGGCGGCTTGAAGGATGATGTGTAAACACCAACACACCAGGCTTATTCCTGTGGAGTTATTATGAGCGATAAAATTATTCACCTGACTGACGACAGTTTTGACACGGATGTACTCAAAGCGGACGGAGCTATCCTCGTTGATTTCTGGGCAGAGTGGTGCGGTCCGTGCAAAATGATCGCTCCGATTCTGGATGAAATCGCTGACGAATATCAGGGCAAATTGACGGTTGCTAAACTGAACATTGACCAAAACCCAGGCACCGCGCCGAAGTATGGTATTCGTGGCATCCCGACCCTTCTGCTGTTTAAAAACGGCGAAGTTGCGGCGACTAAAGTCGGCGCGCTGTCCAAAGGTCAGTTGAAAGAGTTCCTCGACGCTAACTTAGCGTAAGGAAGTATCATGATCGGGCGGCCATACTTCGAAATGATTCGGATGACTGGACGCCCGACTTGAGTCGTGCTAAGTTAGTGTTGACTTCGTATTAAACATACCTTATTAAGTTTGAATCTAGCTTTATCCAATACTTCCCGTTGTTTCTCGTGCGAGAAGTAGACAGATTCAGGGCCTTGTCACTCAATCCGTCTTGTCGTTTCAGTTCTGCGTACTTTCCTGTGACCAGACAGCGAACAGACATGAGTCGATGGCCGTAAACAGGCATGGATGACCCTGCCATACCATTCACAACATTAAGTTCGAGATTTACCCCAAGTTTAAGAACTCACACCATTATGAATCTTACCGAATTAAAGAATACGCCGGTTTCTGAGCTGATCACTCTCGGCGAAAATATGGGCCTTGAAAACCTGGCTCGTATGCGCAAGCAGGACATTATTTTTGCCATCCTGAAGCAGCACGCAAAGAGTGGCGAAGATATCTTTGGTGACGGTGTGCTGGAGATATTGCAGGATGGATTTGGTTTCCTCCGCTCTGCAGACAGCTCCTACCTCGCCGGTCCTGATGACATCTACGTTTCTCCAAGCCAAATCCGCCGTTTCAACCTCCGCACTGGTGATACCATTTCTGGTAAGATTCGCCCGCCAAAAGAAGGTGAACGCTATTTTGCGCTGTTGAAAGTTAACGAAGTTAACTACGACAAACCGGAAAACGCCCGTAACAAGATCCTCTTCGAAAACTTAACGCCGCTGCACGCAAACTCCCGTCTGCGTATGGAGCGTGGTAATGGTTCTACCGAGGACTTAACGGCGCGCGTACTGGATCTGGCATCGCCGATCGGTCGTGGTCAACGTGGTCTGATTGTGGCACCGCCAAAAGCGGGTAAAACCATGCTGCTGCAGAACATTGCGCAGAGCATTGCCTACAACCACCCGGACTGTGTGCTGATGGTGCTGCTGATTGACGAACGTCCGGAAGAAGTGACCGAGATGCAGCGTCTGGTTAAAGGTGAAGTTGTGGCTTCTACCTTTGATGAACCCGCATCTCGCCACGTTCAGGTTGCGGAAATGGTAATCGAGAAGGCGAAACGTCTGGTTGAACATAAGAAAGACGTTATCATCCTGCTCGACTCCATCACGCGTCTGGCGCGTGCGTACAACACCGTGGTCCCGGCTTCCGGTAAAGTCCTGACCGGTGGTGTCGATGCTAACGCCCTGCACCGTCCGAAGCGTTTCTTCGGTGCGGCACGTAACGTGGAAGAGGGCGGCAGCCTGACCATCATCGCGACTGCGCTTATCGATACCGGCTCTAAAATGGATGAAGTTATCTACGAAGAGTTTAAAGGTACCGGCAACATGGAACTGCATCTCTCTCGTAAGATCGCTGAAAAACGCGTCTTCCCGGCTATCGACTACAATCGTTCCGGTACCCGTAAAGAAGAGCTGCTTACCACCCAGGAAGAGCTGCAGAAAATGTGGATCCTGCGCAAAATCATCCATCCGATGGGTGAAATTGATGCAATGGAGTTCCTCATTAACAAGCTGGCGATGACGAAGACCAATGATGACTTCTTCGATATGATGAAGCGCTCATAATTCAGGCATCATCCGAAAACGCCACGTTTTTACGTGGCGTTTTGCTTTTATGCCTGTAATCTTAACGACACAATAACAATAATACGGTATGACATACCGCCAGGTTGAAAAAGATTCGTAATTTGTATCTTGTGGTTGATAATTATACAGAACCATCGGATATGGAGACGGGTTTCCCTTCTGAATAAAGGTCTTCGTGGTTATACTTCTGCTATTAATTTTCTCTGAGAGCATGCATTGTGAATTTACTGACAGTAAGCACTGATCTCATCAGTATTTTTTTATTCACAACACTGTTTCTTTTCTTTGCGCGTAAGGTCGCAAAAAAGATTGGTTTAGTGGATAAACCCAACTTTCGCAAACGGCATCAAGGATTGATCCCGCTGGTTGGGGGGATTTCGGCTTACGCAGGTATTTGCTTTACGTTTGTGATTGCTGATTATTACATCCCGCATGCTTCTCTCTATCTGGCCTGTGCCGGCGTGCTGGTTTTGGTTGGCGCGCTGGACGATCGTTTTGATATCAGTGTAAAAATCCGCGCAACTATCCAGGCCGCGATCGGCATTATCATGATGTCGGTTGGCAAACTCTATCTTCTTAGCCTTGGGTATATTTTTGGCCCCTGGGAGATGATTCTTGGCCCGTTTGGCTATTTACTGACGCTGTTTGCCGTCTGGGCGGCAATTAATGCTTTCAATATGGTGGACGGTATTGACGGCCTGTTAGGTGGGCTGTCCAGCGTTTCATTCGCGGCGATGGGGTTTATCCTGTGGTTCGATGGGCAGACGAGTCTGGCCGTATGGTGTTTTGCGATGATCGCCGCCATTCTGCCTTATATTCTGCTGAACCTGGGCGTTCTTGGGCGCCGTTATAAAGTCTTCATGGGTGATGCTGGCAGTACGCTGATTGGTTTTACCATCATCTGGATCCTGCTGGAAACCACGCAGGGCAAAACACATCCTATAAGCCCAGTTACCGCACTGTGGATTATCGCCATCCCGTTAATGGATATGGTGGCGATCATGTACCGCCGTTTGCGTAAGGGCATGAGCCCGTTCTCAGCCGATCGCCAGCACATTCATCATTTGGTGATGCGGGCAGGGTTTACTTCCCGCCAGGCATTTGTTCTGATTACGCTGGCGGCGGCCGTGCTGGCATCGATCGGTGTGCTGGCTGAATATTTCCGTTTGGTTCCGGAATGGGCCATGCTGGTGCTGTTTTTAATGGCATTTGGCCTCTACGGATACTGTATCAAGCGTGCCTGGAAAGTGGCGAGATTTATCAAGCGAGTGAAGCGCAGACTGCGAAGAATTCGTGAAGGCAAACCAAACTTAACCAAGTGAATTGAGGATGCGATGACACAACCATTACCGGGGGAAGACGCCATGAGCGCTGAAAATGAACTGGATATCCGTGGGTTGTTTCGTACCTTATGGGCAGGGAAGGTGTGGATTGTCGGTATGGCGCTCGCATTTGCACTTGTTGCTCTCGCCTATACTTTTTTCGCCCGTCAGGAGTGGAGCGCAACGGCTATTTCAGACAAGCCTACGGTGAATATGTTGGGGGGCTATTACTCTCAACAACAGTTCCTGCGCAACCTGGATATTAAGGCCAGCCTCGCATCAACGGACCAGCCGTCGGTGATGGATGAAGCCTATAAAGAATTTATCATGCAGCTTGCCTCCTGGGATACGCGCCGTGAATTCTGGCAGCAGACTGATTATTACAAGCAGCGTATGGTCGGAAACAGTAAAGCCGATGCCGCGCTGCTGGATGAACTGATCAACAACATTCAGTTTATGCCTGGTGATGCGTTGCGGAACACCAATGACAGCGTGAAGCTTATTGCGGAAACGGCACCTGATGCCAACAATCTTCTGCGCCAGTACGTGGCCTTTGCCAGCCAGCGTGCAGCACGTCATCTGAACGATGAGCTGAAAGGCGCATGGGCTGCGCGGACGGTGCAAATGAAAGCGCAGGTCAAACGGCAGGAAGAGGTAGCAAAATCGATTTTCTCTCGCCGTGTTCATAACATTGAACAAGCGCTCAAAATTGCTGAGCAGCATAATATTTCGCGTACTTCTACTGATGTCCCTGCTGAAGAGTTGCCTGATTCTGAGTTGTTTTTACTCGGACGCCCTATGCTGCAGGCGCGACTCGAAAACCTGCAATCTGTTGGCCCAGATTTTGATATGGACTATTTTCAAAACAGAGCCATGCTGAACACGCTGAACGTAGGACCGACCCTGGATCCGCGTTTTCAGACCTATCGTTATTTGCGGACGCCGGAAGAACCGGTAAAACGTGATAGCCCACGTCGTGCCTTCCTGATGATTATGTGGGGCATCGTTGGGGCCCTGATCGGTGCTGGTGTCGCGTTAACCCGTCGCCGTTCGATTTAGCAATACCGTTGCAGTGAGGGGCTGGGCTCTCACTGCCAATCCGAAGAGAATCGATGTGAAAGTACTGACTGTATTTGGTACGCGACCGGAGGCCATTAAGATGGCTCCTCTGGTTCATGCGTTGGCTAAAGATCCTGATTTCGACGCGAAAGTTTGCGTCACTGCACAGCATCGGGAGATGCTCGATCAGGTATTGCACCTCTTTTCCATCGTACCTGACTACGATCTCAATATTATGCAGCCAGGTCAGGGACTGACAGAAATTACCTGTCGAATTCTGGAAGGATTAAAGCCAATCCTCGCTGAGTTCAAACCTGATGTGGTGCTAGTCCACGGTGATACAACAACAACCCTTGCGACCAGCCTGGCCGCGTTTTATCAGCGTATTCCGGTGGGGCATGTTGAGGCTGGGTTGCGAACTGGCGATCTCTATTCTCCCTGGCCGGAAGAGGCAAACCGTACACTGACCGGGCGCCTGGCAATGTATCACTTTTCCCCAACTGAAAATTCACGCCAAAACCTGTTGCGTGAAACCATTCCGGATGACCGTATTTTTGTCACGGGGAACACGGTTATTGATGCGTTGATCTGGGTTCGCGATCGTGTACTCGGAAATGAAGCACTGCGCGCTGAACTGGCTGAGCGCTATCCTTTCCTGGATGCGGATAAGAAGATGATCCTGGTAACCGGTCATCGTCGGGAAAGCTTTGGTCGCGGCTTTGAGCAAATCTGCCATGCACTGGCGGAAATTGCCGCGGCTAATCAGAATGTACAGATTGTCTATCCCGTACACCTGAACCCCAACGTTAGCGAGCCGGTAAATCGTATTTTGGGTCATGTTGAGAACGTGATTCTGATTGAGCCACAGGACTATCTGCCATTCGTCTGGCTGATGAATCATGCCTGGCTTATCCTTACCGATTCCGGCGGGATTCAGGAGGAAGCCCCTTCTCTGGGCAAACCTGTGTTGGTGATGCGAGAAACAACGGAGCGGCCAGAAGCCATTACCGCAGGCACAGTACGTCTGGTTGGGACTGACCCTCAGCGTATTGTGGCAGAAGTCACGCGCTTGCTGCATGACGAAAATGAATATCAGACCATGAGCCGCGCCCATAATCCGTATGGTGATGGGCAGGCGTGTGGCCGCATTTTACACGCGTTAAAAAATAATCGGATATCGCTATGAGTTTTACGACCATTTCTGTCATTGGGCTGGGTTATATCGGACTGCCGACGGCGGCCGCTTTTGCTTCCCGTCAAAAACATGTTATTGGCGTAGATGTAAATCAACATGCGGTGGATACCATTAACCGCGGTGAAATCCACATCGTTGAACCTGATTTGGGTGCTGTGGTGAAAACAGCAGTCGAAAATGGCTTTCTGCGTGCGGTTACGACACCTGTTGAAGCAGACGCTTATCTGATTGCTGTGCCGACCCCCTTCAAGGGGGAGCATGAACCCGATATGGTCTATGTTGAAGCCGCAGCGAAGTCGCTTGCGCCGGTGCTGAAAAAAGGGGCGTTGGTGATCCTTGAATCGACGTCACCCGTCGGGGCAACGGAGCAGATGGCAGCATGGCTTGCAGAAATGCGCCCTGATCTGACTTTCCCGCAGCAGGCGGGGGAACAGGCTGACGTGAACATTGCTTATTGTCCGGAGCGCGTGCTGCCAGGCCAGGTGATGGTTGAACTGATTAAAAATGACCGTGTGATTGGCGGAATGACCCCCGTTTGTTCTATGCGCGCCAGCGAACTGTACAACATCTTCCTCGAAGGTGAATGTGTGGTGACTAACGCCCGCACTGCAGAAATGTGCAAGTTGACCGAAAACAGCTTCCGCGATGTCAATATCGCCTTTGCTAATGAACTGTCGCTGATTTGCGCCGATCAGGGGATTAACGTCTGGGAACTGATCCGTCTGGCGAACCGTCACCCGCGGGTTAACATTTTGCAGCCTGGACCTGGTGTTGGCGGGCACTGTATCGCGGTCGATCCGTGGTTTATTGTGGCGCAGAACCCGCAGCAGGCGAGATTGATCCGCACCGCGCGCGAGGTAAATGATAGTAAGCCTCATTGGGTTGTCGATCGGGTAAAAGCCGCTGTAGCGGATTGTCTGACGGAGACCAATAAACGTGCCAGCGACGTAAAAATTGCCTGTTTTGGTCTGGCGTTCAAACCGAATATTGATGATTTACGTGAAAGCCCGGCAATGGGGGTGGCGCAAAGTATCGCACGCTGGCACAGCGGCGAGACGCTGGTGGTTGAACCGAATATCCATCAGTTGCCGAAAAAACTGGATGGCCTGTGCCAACTGGCGAAACTGGACGATGCGCTGGCAAGCGCCGATGTGCTGGTGATGCTGGTTGACCATAATGAATTTAAAGCGATTAAAGGCGATGCGGTTCACCAGCAATACGTGGTTGATACCAAAGGAGTCTGGCGCTAATGAAACGAATTCTGGTTACCGGTGGTGCAGGATTTATTGGCTCAGCGGTTGTGCGTCACATCATTAATGAGACTCGGGATGCCGTGGTAGTGGTTGATAAGTTAACCTATGCCGGAAACCTGATGTCGCTGGCGCCGGTTGCACAGAATGCCCGTTTTGCCTTTGAACACGTGGATATCTGCGATCGCCTGGCGCTCGACAACGTGTTTCAACAGTATCAGCCGGATTGCGTGATGCACCTGGCGGCAGAAAGTCATGTTGATCGTTCTATCGATGGCCCCGCCGCATTTATTGAAACCAATATTGTCGGAACCTACACGTTGCTGGAAGCCGCTCGCGCATACTGGAATGTGTTAGCCGATGATAAAAAGCAGGCGTTTCGTTTCCACCATATATCAACCGACGAGGTGTACGGCGACCTGCATTCTACGGATGATTTCTTTACCGAAACAACGCCGTATGCACCGAGTAGTCCTTATTCCGCGTCAAAGGCCAGCAGCGATCATCTGGTACGTGCCTGGCTACGTACGTACGGGCTGCCAACGTTAATGACTAACTGCTCCAACAATTATGGGCCCTACCATTTCCCGGAAAAACTGATCCCGCTGATGATTCTCAATGCACTGGCGGGAAAACCTCTGCCGGTGTACGGCAACGGACAGCAGATTCGTGACTGGCTGTATGTGGAAGATCATGCCCGGGCGCTCTATTGCGTCGCGACTACAGGCGCGGTTGGCGAGACCTATAATATTGGTGGTCATAACGAGCGTAAAAACCTGGACGTGGTCGAAACGATTTGCAGCTTGTTGGAAGAACTGGCACCGCAAAAACCAAAAGGTGTTATGCGGTATCGTGAATTGATCACTTATGTTGAAGATCGCCCAGGCCATGATCTGCGCTATGCCATTGATGCGTCGAAAATTGCGCGTGAACTTGGCTGGGTGCCGCAGGAAACGTTTGAAAGTGGCATGCGTAAAACCGTGCAATGGTATCTGGCAAATGAGGCCTGGTGGAAACCCGTGCAGGATGGCAGCTACCAGGGTGAGCGTTTGGGCCTGAAGGGCTAACAGCCTGGTTTTGGCGCCCGGAGGAGGGATCATATGAAAGGTATCATTCTGGCAGGTGGCTCAGGCACTCGCCTGTACCCCATTACGCGCGGCGTATCGAAGCAGCTATTGCCTATTTACGATAAGCCCATGATCTATTACCCGCTATCGGTACTGATGCTGGCGGGAATTCGCGAGATCCTCATTATTACCACACCGGAAGATAAAGGGTATTTCCAGCGTTTGCTGGGAGATGGCTCTGAGTTCGGTATTGAATTGCATTATGCAGAGCAGCCCAGCCCGGATGGTTTAGCACAGGCATTCATTATTGGTGAAACGTTCCTTAACGGCGAACCATCATGTCTGGTGCTTGGGGACAATATCTTCTTTGGTCAGGGATTTAGTCCAAAACTACGCCACGTCGCTGCCAGAACACAAGGTGCGACGGTATTTGGCTATCAGGTGATGGATCCTGAGCGTTTCGGTGTGGTTGAGTTTGATGACAATTTTCGCGCAGTCTCGCTGGAAGAGAAGCCGAAAGAACCAAAATCAAACTGGGCGGTGACAGGACTCTATTTCTACGACAGTAAGGTAGTGGAATACGCAAAGCGCGTGAAACCTTCTGAGCGTGGGGAACTGGAAATTACCTCCATTAACCAGATGTACCTTGACGATGGCAATCTGACCGTTGAATTGCTTGGCCGTGGCTTTGCCTGGCTGGATACCGGTACGCACGACAGTCTGATTGAAGCGAGCACGTTTGTGCAGACGGTGGAGAAACGTCAGGGCTTTAAAATCGCCTGCCTGGAAGAGATAGCATGGCGTAATGGCTGGCTGGATGATGAAGGTGTTAGACGTGCCGCCAGCTCTCTGGCTAAAACAGGCTACGGCCAATATTTGCTGGAGCTTCTCCGTGCCCGTCCGCGCCAGTATTGAGTCTCTGGATTGGGAAAATACGTTCTTTGGCGTGAATAGCGCCATCGTACGGTTTGACCCGCACGCACCGATCCTGACAGCAGAAGTTTTACAGCGCTGGGAACGGGTGCAGGCAAAAATTCCTGCTGCAAATACGTATGAATTAGATGCTTTACAGCAGTTGGGCTTTTCACTGGTCGAAGGTGAGATGGACTTTGTTCTGCCGGTAACGTGCGCCCGTGAAAATCCCGGTGCACAGGTGGCGCAAGCTGCGGATATTCCGCTGCTGCGTCGACTGGCAGGAGAGGTGTTCGCCCAAAGTCGTTTCCGCGCGCCGTGGTATCCCGTGGAGGCCAGTGCGCGTTTTTATGCACAGTGGATAGAAAACGCTGTGCTGGGCACGTTCGATCATCAGTGCCTCATTTTTCGTACACAGACAGGTGGGATTCGCGGTTATGTCTCACTACGTGACGTCAATGATACTGATGCACGTATTGGCTTACTGGCTGGTCGTGGTGCGGGTGCCGAACTCATGCAGGCTGCGCTTTGCTGGGCACAGGCTCGCGGTAAAACAACATTGCGGGTGGCGACCCAGATGGGCAACACCGCCGCGCTTAAACGTTATATACAGAGCGGTGCAAATGTGGAAAGCACCGCGTACTGGTTATACAGGTGACAAAATGATTCCATTTAACGCACCGCCGGTGGTGGGAACCGAGCTTGAATACATGCAGTCAGCGATGAGCAGCGGCAAGCTGTGTGGCGATGGTGGTTTTACCCGCCGTTGCCAGCAATGGCTGGAGCAGCATTTTGGCAGTGAGAAAGTGCTGCTGACGCCTTCCTGTACCGCATCACTGGAGATGGCGGCATTATTGCTGGACATCCAGCCCGGCGATGAAGTCATCATGCCCAGCTACACATTTGTATCTACCGCGAACGCATTCGTGCTGCGTGGCGCAAAAATCGTCTTTGTCGATATCCGCCCGGATACCATGAACATTGATGAAACGCTGATTGAAGCGGCGATCACCGAGAAAACCCGCGCTATTGTGCCGGTGCACTACGCCGGGGTTGCCTGTGAAATGGATACCATTATGGCGTTGGCGTCACAATACAACCTGTTCGTGGTAGAAGATGCTGCTCAGGGCGTAATGTCGACCTACAAAGGCCGTGCGCTGGGGACCATTGGGCATATTGGCTGCTTTAGCTTCCATGAAACCAAAAACTATACCGCAGGCGGTGAAGGCGGGGCGACGCTGATCAACGACCGTAAATTAGTTGAACGTGCAGAAATCATCCGTGAAAAGGGGACGAATCGCAGTCAATTTTTCCGCGGTCAGGTTGATAAATATACCTGGCGTGATATTGGCTCCAGCTATTTGATGTCCGATCTCCAGGCTGCCTATCTGTGGGCGCAACTGGAAGCGGCAGAGCGTATAAATCATCAGCGCCTGGTGCTGTGGCAGAATTATTATGATGCCCTCGAACCGCTGGCGCGTGCCGGGCGTATTGATTTACCCGCCATCCCGGAAGGTTGTGCGCAGAACGCCCATATGTTTTATATCAAGCTGCGCGATATTGACGATCGCACGGCGTTGATTAACTTCCTGAAAGAAGCCGAAATTATGGCGGTATTCCATTATATTCCGCTGCATGATTGTCCGGCTGGCGATAAATTCGGCGTGTTTTCCGGAGTCGATCGTTACACCACCAAAGAGAGTGAACGTCTGCTGCGTCTGCCGCTGTTTTATAACCTGTCGCTGGTGAACCAGCGCACAGTGATTACGACCTTACTCAACTACTTCTCCTGATATGTCGCTGGCTAAAGCGTCCTTGTGGACGGCTACCAGTACGCTGGTAAAAATTGGTGCGGGTTTGTTGGTGGTAAAACTGCTGGCGGTCTCTTTCGGCCCTGCGGGTGTGGGCCAGGCGGGAAACTTCCGTCAGATGGTCACTGTGCTTGGCGTGTTGGCGGGCGCCGGGATTTTCAACGGCGTCACGAAATACGTTGCGCAGCACCATGATGACCCGGCGCGGTTGCGTAAGGTGGTGGGGACATCGTCCGCAATGGTGTTGGGATTCTCTACGCTGATGGCGGCGATTTTTTTGCTGGCAGCAGCGCCTATCAGTCAGGGATTGTTTGGTCATACGCATTTTCAGGGGCTGGTACGCCTGGTTGCGCTGGTACAGATGGGGATTGCCTGGGCAAACCTGTTGCTGGCGTTGATGAAAGGATTCCGCGATGCCGCAGGTAATGCGCTATCGCTGATTATTGGCAGCCTGGTCGGCGTCGTGGCCTACTACGGCTGCTATCGGTTGGGCGGATACGAAGGTGCTTTGCTGGGGCTGGCGCTGGTACCAGCGCTGGTGGTGGTGCCCGCCATGCTTATGCTGATCAAGCGTGGAACCCTCCCTGTGCAATACCTGAAACCTTCCTGGGATAACGGGCTGGCAGGGAAACTTAGCAAGTTTACGTTGATGGCGCTCATTACCTCTGTGACGCTGCCCGTGGCGTATGTGATGATGCGAAACCTATTGGCGGCGCAATACAGCTGGGATGACGTGGGGATTTGGCAGGGGGTGAGCAGTATCTCTGATGCGTACCTGCAATTTATTACCGCTTCATTCAGTGTGTATCTGCTGCCAACACTGTCTCGCCTGACTGAAAAGCGCGACATCACGCGTGAAGTTATCAAATCGCTGAAATTTGTATTACCGGCAGTTGCCGCCGCGAGTTTTACCGTCTGGCTGTTACGTGATTTTGCTATCTGGCTGCTTTTCTCCGCTAAATTCACCGCCATGCGTGATTTGTTTGCCTGGCAACTGGTGGGGGATGTACTGAAAGTGGGTGCCTACGTATTTGGCTATCTGGTGATCGCGAAGGCCTCGCTGCGGTTTTATATTCTGGCCGAAATTAGCCAGTTCATTTTGTTGACGGCATTTGCCCACTGGTTGATCCCCGCGCACGGTGCTCTGGGCGCGGCACAGGCCTATATGGCAACGTACATCGTCTATTTTTCTCTTTGTTGTGGCGTGTTTTTACTCTGGCGTAGGCGGGTATGACTGTACTGATTCACGTTCTGGGATCGGATATCCCTCACCATAACCAAACCGTGCTGCGGTTCTTCAACGACGCGTTGGCTGCAACAAGTGAGCACGCACGCGTGTTTATGGTTGCCGGTCAGGATACGGGATTTAGCGAGAGCTACCCGGCGTTATCACTGAGTTTCTACGGTGGAAAAAAGGCGCTGGCAGAGGCCGTTATCGCCAAAGCTAAGACGGATCGCCAGCAGCGTTTCTTCTTTCATGGGCAGTTCAATACTAGTCTGTGGCTGGCATTGCTGAGCGGGGGGATTAAGCCTGAGCAGTTTTACTGGCATATTTGGGGTGCCGATCTGTATGAAGTCTCCAGTGGGCTGAAATTCCGTCTGTTTTACCCGATTCGCCGAATGGCACAAAACCGCGTGGGTTGTGTCTTTGCCACGCGAGGCGATCTGAGCTATTTCGCTGAGCTGCATCCGCGTGTTCGCGGGGAATTGCTCTATTTCCCAACCCGTATGGATCCGTCGCTGAACAATATGAGCAATGAGCGCCAGCGACGCGGGAAAATGACGATCCTGGTCGGAAACTCTGGCGATCGCAGTAATGAGCATATTGCCGCGCTGCGTGCTGTCCATCAGCAGTTCGGCGACACGGTTAACGTGATTGTGCCAATGGGTTACCCGGCAAATAATGCAGGCTATATTGAAGAAGTGCGCCAGGCGGGTCTGGCGTTATTTAGCGCCGATAACCTGCAAATTCTCAGTGAAAAGCTGGAGTTTGATGCCTATCTGGCGCTACTGCGTCAGTGCGATCTGGGTTACTTTATCTTTGCCCGTCAGCAGGGGATTGGTACATTGTGTCTGCTGATTCAGGCGGGGATCCCGTGCGTGCTCAATCGTGAAAACCCATTCTGGCAGGATATGGCAGAGCAAAACATCCCGGTTCTGTTTACGACAGATGTACTCAATGAAGGTATCGTACGCGAGGCGCAGCGCCAACTGGCATCGGTTGATAAAAGTGCAATTACTTTCTTTAGCCCGAATTATCTGCAACCGTGGCATAACGCGCTGCGCATTGCCTCAGGAGAAACCGTATGAGTCTGATGCAATTCAGCGGTCTGCTGGTGGTGTGGCTGCTCTCGACTTTGTTTATCGCCACGCTGACCTGGTTTGAATTCCGACGCGTGCGGTTTAACTTCAATGTCTTCTTCTCATTGCTGTTTTTATTGACGTTTTTCTTTGGTTTTCCGTTGACCAGCGTGCTGGTATTTCGCTTTGATGTGGCGGTGGCCCCGCCGGAAATTTTGCTGCAGGCGTTGCTGTCCGCTGCCTGCTTCTACGCAGTGTACTATGTGACCTATAAAACACGCCTGCGGAAACGGAGCCCGGAGAGAACGCGCAAACCGCTGTTTACCATCAATCGCGTTGAAGCACATTTGACCTGGATTATCCTGATGGCGATTGCGCTGGTGAGCGTGGGCATTTTCTTTATGCACAACGGTTTCCTGCTGTTCAGGTTGCAATCCTATAGCCAGATTTTCTCCAGTGAAGTCTCCGGGGTGGCTCTGAAACGCTTCTTCTACTTCTTCATTCCGGCGATGCTGGTGGTCTACTTCCTGCGTCAGGACAGCAAAGCGTGGTTGTTCTTCCTGGTGAGTACCGTTGCATTTGGTTTGCTGACGTACATGATTGTTGGCGGAACCCGCGCCAATATTATTATCGCGTTTGCCATTTTCCTGTTTATCGGCATTATTCGCGGCTGGATTTCGCTGTGGATGCTGGCCGCCGCGGGGGTACTGGGTATTGTCGGAATGTTCTGGCTGGCGCTGAAGCGCTACGGGATGAACGTCAGCGGCGATGAGGCGTTCTATACGTTCTTATACCTTACGCGCGACACCTTCTCGCCGTGGGAGAATCTGGCGCTATTGCTGCAAAATTACCACAATATTGAGTTTCAGGGACTGGCGCCGATTGTTCGTGACTTCTACGTCTTTATCCCTTCCTGGCTGTGGCCGGGACGACCTGGCATTGTTCTCAACTCAGCGAACTACTTTACCTGGGAAGTGTTGAATAACCACTCGGGGCTGGCGATTTCGCCGACGTTAATTGGTTCGCTGGTGGTGATGGGCGGGGCGCTGTTTATACCGTTAGGCGCGATTGTCGTCGGCCTAATTATTAAATGGTTCGACTGGTTGTATGAATTAGGCAACCGGGAAACTAATCGCTATAAGTCGGCGATTTTGCACAGTTTCTGTTTCGGTGCCATTTTTAATATGATCGTTTTGGCACGTGAAGGGTTAGATTCGTTTGTCTCGCGAGTGGTTTTTTTCCTCGTGATTTTCTGCGTCTGTCTGTTGGTGGCAAAATTGTTGTACTGGCTGTTTGATAGTGCGGGACTCATCCATAAACGAATAAAGTCGGTGCCCCGGACACAGGTTGAAGGATCGTAATGACAGATGACACAACTGCGCCGCTGTATTCACTGCGCGGATTAGAACTGATTGGCTGGCGCGATATGCAACATGCGCTGAATTACCTGTTTGCCGAGGGACGTCTCAGGCAGGGGACGCTGGTAGCAATTAACGCTGAAAAAATGCTGACAGCGGAGGATAACCCAGAGGTTCGGACGTTGATCGAAGCCGCTGAGTTTAAATATGCGGATGGGATCAGCGTGGTGCGTTCCGTGTGTAAAAAATTTCCGCAGGCGCAGGTATCACGTGTGGCGGGGGCCGATCTCTGGGAAGCGCTGATGGCTCGCGCCGGGAAGGAAGGAACGCCCGTATTCCTGGTGGGCGGTAAGCCTGATGTTCTGACACAAACAGAGGCAAAACTGCGCGCACAATGGCACGTCAATATTGTTGGCAGTCAGGACGGCTATTTTACCGCCGATCAGCGTCAGGCGCTGTTTGAGCGTATTCATGCCAGCGGCGCACAACTTGTTACCGTGGCGATGGGTTCGCCGAAACAAGAAATTTTTATGCGCGACTGTCGCCAGGTTCATCCGCATGCGCTGTATATGGGCGTGGGCGGCACCTACGATGTGTTTACCGGGCACGTAAAGCGCGCGCCCAAATTCTGGCAGAGCCTGGGATTGGAGTGGCTGTATCGCTTGCTGCTGCAACCGAGTCGTATCACCCGCCAACTTCGTTTATTACGTTATCTCCGCTGGCACTATACCGGCAATCTCTGACATCACCTCTGCGTTGTTCAGTAGCGCGTTATGCTAAACGCGCTACTTATTCACAACATAATCGCTGCTTTCTCGCACAATCTATTCATTTTTTGAATGCTTTAATTGCCATTTAGGCGATTTTAAGAAACCATTCGCAACAATCATTGCAGTGCCGTGGTGTTTTTGGCGCCAACCGTAAAGTGGTCGGTGCTGAATGGCCTGTTATGGCAGAAAACGATGTACCCATAACGATAACCGGTAATACCGGAAACGATGCAAACACAACAAGAGGATCTATGGCCGAGAACAAACCTGAGCTACAGCGTGGGCTGGAGGCTCGTCACATCGAATTAATTGCCCTTGGGGGCACCATTGGCGTCGGACTGTTTATGGGGGCTGCCAGTACCCTGAAATGGGCGGGACCGTCGGTTCTTCTGGCGTATATCGTCGCTGGGTTGTTCGTCTTCTTCATCATGCGTTCCATGGGGGAGATGTTGTTCCTGGAGCCGGTCACCGGCTCATTCGCCGTTTACGCTCACCGCTACATGAGCCCCTTCTTTGGCTATCTTACCGCATGGTCATACTGGTTTATGTGGATGGCGGTGGGGATCTCGGAGATTACCGCCATTGGGGTGTACGTCCAGTTCTGGTTCCCGGAAATGGCGCAATGGATACCCGCACTGATTGCTGTTGGACTGGTTGCGTTAGCAAACCTGGCAGCAGTTCGCTTGTATGGTGAAATCGAATTCTGGTTTGCCATGATCAAAGTGACCACCATCATTGTGATGATTGTCATTGGCGTAGGGGTTATTTTCTTCGGCTTTGGTAACGGTGGTCAGGCGATCGGCTTTGGCAATTTGACCGAGCATGGCGGTTTCTTCGCGGGGGGCTGGAAAGGGTTCCTGACAGCATTGTGTATTGTTGTTGCTTCCTATCAGGGCGTGGAGCTAATCGGCATAACGGCTGGTGAAGCGAAGAATCCACAGGTCACACTGCGTAGCGCGGTAGGTAAAGTGCTGTGGCGTATCCTGATTTTCTACGTGGGGGCGATTTTTGTTATCGTCACTATCTTCCCGTGGAATGAGATTGGCAGCAACGGCAGCCCGTTCGTTCTCACTTTTGCCAGGATTGGTATTACAGCAGCCGCTGGGATTATCAACTTTGTGGTCCTGACGGCGGCGCTGTCTGGCTGTAACAGCGGGATGTACAGCTGTGGCCGTATGCTCTATGCGCTGGCAAAGAATCGCCAACTCCCCGCCGCTGTTGGAAAAGTTTCCCGTCATGGCGTACCGGTTGCCGGCGTGGCCATTTCTATCGCCATCCTGCTGATTGGTTCGTGCCTGAACTACATCATTCCCAACCCGCAGCGTGTATTCGTTTATGTTTATAGCGCCAGCGTACTGCCGGGGATGGTGCCATGGTTTGTGATCCTGATAAGCCAGCTGCGTTTCCGTCAGGCCCATAAGGCGGCGATCGCCAGTCATCCTTTCCGCTCGATTTTGTTCCCGTGGGCGAATTATTTGACGATGGCGTTCCTGATTTGCGTATTAATCGGCATGTACTTTAATGAAGATACCCGAATGTCGCTGTTTGTTGGCATTGGCTTCTTACTGGCGGTGACGCTCATTTATAAGGTTTTTGGCCTGAATCGTCATGGCACAGCCCAAAAATTGCAGGAATAAGCGACAAAACGCACAAAGCGTGACCAAACGATAATTTATTTTAAAAAAGCACTAGACAGCAGACCGAGACCTCCGTAATATCCAGCCCCGCAACGGCGCTAAGCGCCCGTAGCTCAGCTGGATAGAGCGCTGCCCTCCGGAGGCAGAGGTCTCAGGTTCGAATCCTGTCGGGCGCACCATTTAGTAAGGTGCCGGAGCTGCGGTGGTTTTAATACCGCGTAAAAGATTTGCAGTGGTGGCTATAGCTCAGTTGGTAGAGCCCTGGATTGTGATTCCAGTTGTCGTGGGTTCGAATCCCATTAGCCACCCCATTAATTTAAAGTTGTGAAATGCGAAGGTGGCGGAATTGGTAGACGCGCTAGCTTCAGGTGTTAGTGTCCTTAGGATGTGGGGGTTCGAGTCCCCCCCCTCGCACCACGACTTAAAGAATTGAACTAAAAATTCAAAAAGCAGTAAAACGGCGAGTAGCGCAGCTTGGTAGCGCAACTGGTTTGGGACCAGTGGGTCGGAGGTTCGAATCCTCTCTCGCCGACCAATTTTGAACCCCGCTTCGGCGGGGTTTTTTGTTTTCTGTTCTTCGCTTTTGTACCTCTTCTCCCCCAAATGTCATGAAGTCCTAAAAAGCCGCAATCCCTGGTTTTTACAGTGCAATCACCGCATACGCTGTGTAATAATATGCGTGTAGATGCTCATTCCATCTCTTATGTTCGCCATCAGGCCTCATAAACTCAGGAATGATGCAGAGCCGTTTACGGTGCTTATCGTCCACTGACAGATGTCGCTTTAGCTTCATCAAACACCATGGACATAACGTTGAGTGAAGCACCCATTTATGTTGTCATACAGACCTGTTTAACGCCTGCTCCTTACCGAGCGGGCGTTTTTTTATGCATAAACAAAATCCTTCGAGCTGCTTCTCGAATGATTTTGCGTATACGATTGAAAAATATGTAGGCCCGGTAAGCGAAAGCGTCACCGGGCATTCAGGAGTTACTGCGGGGGATTGTTGTTCTGCAGTGTCAACATCAGGCCATCACGGCGCAGGGTGGCGGCTTCTTCCGGCTGATGCAGCCTGTCCAGTGCGTCGGCAAGCCAGGCGTAGTCGTATGCATCCGGGCGTTGTTTAAGCGCGGCACGGAAGGCGAGCGTAGCTTCCTGCCATTCACCGTGCTTCATCAATGACTGACCAAGCGTACTCCACAGCAGTGGGCGGTCGCCCACCACTTTAATTTGCTGGCGCAGTACTTTTTCTATCTGTTCCGGGTTGTTGGTTTTCAGACGTGGGATCGGCAGCACCAGGCGGTCGTCATACTGACGTTTCAGACCATCGATGATGATTTGCTGTGCCGTATCGTGATCGTCACACTCAATCAGATGTTCTGCCATCGCCACCTGCAGGGCAACCTGATGACGAGTCTTACGGCTCTGGTTTTTCCACCATGCGCGTAATCCCTCGCTGCCCTGATCGGCGCGAACCTGATCCATCAGACCCACCCATGCCTGCTGTTCCAGCATCGCACGGTGTTCTTCATCACCCACATGCGCTTTCGCCATTGATGGAATGATATCCAGCAAAGAACTCCATGCGCCGGTGCGAATATAAGCCTGTTCAGCCAGGCGCAAGACTTCCGGATGACGTGGCGTCACTTCCAGCAGTTTGTCTACGCTGTGGCGTGCGGCATGGTTTTCATTACGCGCCAGCTGCAAACGAACACGGGCGATTTCGACTGGGATCGTATCATTTCCGGCGAGTTCGGCTGCGCGTTCAAGGTGTTGATTAGCGCGAGCTTCATCACCACGCTGCTGAGCCGCTTCTGCCGCCAGCAGGTAATTCACCACCGGCTGTTCTGCGTGATCGGCATTTTTTGACATCAGCTTTTCAACCTGCTGATAGTCGCCTTCTGCCAGTTTAAGCAGCGCCTGCTCGGTCTGCTTACGCGCACGACGGCGTTTACGCCCCACGAACCAGCCGCGGGTATGCGCACCAGTACGGAATATACGGCGCAGCAGCCACTCAATCGCAAAAAGAATGACCATCGCGACGATCAGAATGATCACCAGACCCGTCACGCTGGTTTCGATGTTGTAGTTATCCGTCTGGATCAGCACGTAGCCCTGATGACCGGCTATCATCGGACCGACGACGATCCCGGCGATCAACAGCACAAAGAGCAACAATACTTTTAGCATCATTATTCTCCTTGCGGCGCGGCTGCCGGAGCATCTGCCTGAGGTACTGGTGCAGGTGCGGCTTCAGCCGGTGATGTGGATGGCTGGGCCAGCAAATTACGCACGCGAGTCTGCATTAGCTTCTCAAGAATAACCTGGCTCTGAAGTGTTTCCGGTACGTCCATGCTGATGCTTTGCTGGCTCAGTTGATCGACCTCTTCAAGGAACGCTTTTGTCGCCGCATCGTCAGTGTCGTAATAGGCGCGAACCCACGTGGAGACATTTTCCAGCGCCTGGCGGTATGTTTCTTCCTGATGGCGAGGTACGGCTTGCGCCGCCACTAGCAGGCGTGAACGGATGTTCTCACGTAAGTAAACATCCTGGTTTGGCGCCAGTAGCGGGACGGCGGTTTCATCACGACGGCGAATGGTGATAAAACTGTCCATAAAGTTCTGCCAGCTTTTTTGCAGATTGACGCGCCATTCGCTAATGGAACTGGAAAGCTCGCTGCTGTCAGAATCCATCGGTGAATCATCGGTATCGTTATCAGCCAGACGCAGGTTATCAATTTGGTTAGCGAGCTGGTTTACCTTGAGGATAATGCCATCATAGTCGACCTGAGTTACCGCAGAGAGGCTGGCGATATCGTCGGTAATCGCGCGACGAGCGGCAATTAAACTGGGGTCATTCATGTCAGCCAGGCTGGCGTCGGCGCTTTTCAGCAACGCTGCGGCGGTGGTAACGTCCTGATCGCTCCATAATTTACGCCCCGCCAGTTTCACCAGAAAATCGGCCTGCGCCAGTAGCCAGGTTTTGGCATCGCTTCCGGAGATAGTGGCGATTTTTTGCTGAACCTCATCAAGCTGTTTGGCCAGCGCAGTCTGCTGGCGATTGGCTTCATCCAGCTGTGTTGCCTGCTGCTTAATAATGCCTTCCAGCTCGGTCTTTTGGGTTTCTTGCGCTTTTTGCAGCGCCATGAGCTGGTTTGCCAGCGCATCACTGGTTGCTGTCTGCGTAGTGGCCTGCTGTTTTCCCCAGCCATACAGCCCCACACCTGCCGCCAGCGCAATAGCAATCGCCACCGCGCTCAGAATCAGCGCCGTGCTGTTCTTACTCTTTTTTTCAGTATTGACTGGCTGTGATGTGGTTTCCACGGCCTCCCTGGTCTCTTCAACCACGGCGGAGGTTTTTTCTTGTTCCGTCATTATGGCATCCCATTATGAGAGTTATTGTAATGCGCGTAGCAGCGCATCGTTGTCAGCGTTATCAGCGACCTTAATATCTTGCCAGCCCAGTTCCCGGGCGAGGTGCGCCAGACGCTCACTGACGACCAGCAGCCGACAGCGTAGTAACCAGTGCTCACGATACCATTGCGGAATGAGCGACCAGAGCTGTTGTAGCATCTCTCCGCTGGTGACAACCAGCGTGGTCACGCCGCGAGATTGCCAGCGCATCGCTTCCTCTGCGCCATCGTAATGTTTTGCACTGCGTTGATAACATTCACAAAAATCGACATCAGCTCCGCGTGCTGTCAGGGTTTCACCTATTAGCTCGCGGCCACCGTTGCCGCGTAATATCAGTGCGCGTTTTCCCGCAATATTTTGTAATTCAGGTAATTGTAGCAAGACTTCGCTGATTTCCCGATCCAGAGGGTAGTGAATATTGCATCCGCTCACGGTGTGTAACGCCAGCGCCGTTGTACGGCCGATGGCAAAATAGTGCGGGAGAGTGGACCAACTTACCCCTTGCCGCTGAAGCTCGGCATCGGCAAAGGTGACGGCGTGCTGCGAGAGTGCGAAGACCAGATCGTTTTCGGTGAGCGCCGAAAGACGGGGGGCAAGCGTTGGCAGTTCCCGGCCCGGCGCGAACTCAATAAGCGGAAAGCTCCAGGCCACCTGCCCCAGTGTGCGCAGACGGCTCACTAACTCTTCCCCAGCGGGAGACGGGCGGGTGACCAGAATACTCATGCGGGGGCATCTCCGTTATAAACTTCAGCCAGAATGGCGCGCGCACCGTTCTCCAGCAGTTCTTCTGCCAGAGATATACCCATTTTTTCCGCATCCTGCGCGGCGCCGCGACGTTCTCCGCATACCATCTGCGAACCGTCAGGCGCGCCAACCAGCGCTCGTAGCCAAATCTCACCGTTGATGAGTTCGGCATAACTGCCGATTGGCACCTGACATCCCCCTTCCAGGCGGGTGTTCATGGCACGTTCGGCTTTGACGCGTAGCGCAGTTTCTTCATGGTTGAGCGGCGCTAACAGCGCCTGAGTGCGCATGTCATCCAGTCGACATTCTATGCCAACTGCGCCTTGTCCGACCGCAGGCAGGGAGACTTCTGGCGGCAGAGCAGTACGGATTCGCGACTCCAGTCCTAAGCGTTTTAATCCGGCGACCGCCAGAATAATCGCGTCGTAGTCGCCGTTATCCAGTTTGCTCAGGCGAGTGCCTACGTTGCCGCGCAGCGAACGGATGATGAGGTCCGGACGACGCTTCGCCAACTGGCACTGGCGACGTAAGCTGGACGTTCCAACGATGCTACCTGCCGGGAGTTCATCCAGCGTGTTGTACTTATTGGAGACAAAAGCATCACGCGGATCTTCACGCTCGCAAATGGTGACCAGTCCAAGACCGTCAGGGAATTCAACCGGCACATCCTTCATGGAGTGCACGGCGATATCGGCGCGTTTTTCCAGTAGTGCGACTTCCAGCTCTTTAACAAACAAACCTTTACCCCCGACTTTTGCCAGTGGGGTATCCAGAATCACGTCGCCACGGGTCACCATGGGAACCAGTTCCACGATCAGACCGGGGTGGTTTGCCATTAAGGCGTCTTTGACATAATGTGCCTGCCAGAGCGCAAGGGGGCTTTGGCGTGTGGCAATTCTCAAAACATTGTCTAACATGCTTGTTACCGTCATTATCAATCATTGACCATCCTAACATCCTTATCAAAGGGATGTCAGCGTTACGCTCAAACGTAAGTGAGAGGAAAAGGCGCTGCATCATCACTGGCAGTGATTAATGACGAGAAACCTCCCGACCGTATGAAGGAATTTACACGTAACGAACGGTGCTACACTTGTAAGTAGCGCATCTTTCTTTACGGTCAATGAGCAAGGTGTTAAATTGATCACGTTTTAGACCATTTTTTCATCTGTAACTAATAAAAGTGCAGGTGAAAAAGGTAACGGTTATTTTTGACATACGGTTTATCCGGATTGATAACGAGGGTGGTGAGCGTTTGCGCCGCCGCTATCGACACCATGACGGATGCAACATCAGGCGATACGTCTTGTACCTCTATATTGAGACTCTGAAACAGAGACTGGATGCCATAAATCAACTGCGTGTGGATCGCGCGCTTGCTGCCATGGGACCTGCCTTCCAGCAGGTATACAGTCTGCTGCCGACATTATTGCACTACCACCACCCACTGATGCCGGGTTACCTCGATGGTAACGTTCCCAAAGGCATATGCTTTTACACGCCTGATGAAACCCAACGCCACTACCTGAATGAGCTGGAACTGTACCGCGGTATGTCACCGCAGGATCCCCCAAAGGGCGAACTGCCGATCACTGGCGTTTACTCGATGGGCAGTACCTCTTCGGTAGGGCAAAGCTGTTCGTCTGACCTTGATATCTGGGTCTGCCATCAATCCTGGCTGGATAGCGAAGAGCGCCAGTTGCTGCAGCGTAAATGTAGCCTGCTGGAAAGTTGGGCCGCGTCGCTGGGCGTGGAAGTCAGTTTCTTCCTGATTGACGAAAACCGTTTCCGTCACAATGAAAGCGGCAGTCTGGGTGGTGAAGACTGTGGCTCGACGCAGCATATTCTGCTGCTTGATGAATTCTATCGCACCGCTGTGCGCCTCGCGGGTAAACGTATTCTGTGGAATATGGTGCCGGGCGACGAAGAAGAGCATTACGACGATTACGTCATGACGCTCTACGCACAAGGGGTGCTAACGCCAAACGAATGGTTGGATCTCGGCGGGCTCAGTTCGCTCTCTGCCGAAGAGTATTTTGGCGCCAGCCTCTGGCAGCTGTACAAGAGTATCGACTCCCCGTACAAAGCGGTGCTGAAAACGCTGCTGCTGGAAGCCTATTCCTGGGAATACCCCAATCCACGCCTGTTGGCGAAAGACATTAAACAGCGCCTGCACGACGGCGAGATTGTCTCTTTTGGTCTCGACCCATACTGCATGATGCTGGAGCGCGTGACCGAATACCTCACGGCGATCGAAGACCCGACGCGTCTGGATTTAGTGCGTCGATGTTTCTACTTAAAAGTCTGTGAGAAACTGAGCCGTGAACGCGCCTGCGTGGGCTGGCGTCGTGAAGTATTAAGTCAGTTAGTGACAGAGTGGGGTTGGGATGAAGCCCGTCTGACCATGCTGGATAATCGCGCTAACTGGAAAATTGACCAGGTACGCGAAGCGCACAACGAACTGCTCGACGCAATGATGCAGAGCTATCGTAATTTGATCCGTTTTGCGCGCCGTAACAATCTTAGCGTCAGCGCCAGTCCGCAGGATATCGGCGTGCTGACCCGTAAGCTGTATGCCGCATTTGAAGCCTTGCCCGGCAAAGTGACGCTGGTGAACCCGCAGATCTCACCGGATCTCTCAGAACCCAATCTGACCTTTATCCACGTGCCGCCAGGTCGCGCTAACCGTTCGGGTTGGTATCTCTACAACCGCGCGCCTAACATGGATTCGATCATCAGCCATCAGCCGCTGGAATATAACCGCTACCTCAATAAGCTGGTAGCGTGGGCGTGGTTTAACGGTCTGCTGACCTCGCGTACGCATTTGTTTATTAAAGGTAACGGTATTGTCGACTTGCCGAAGCTGCAGGAGATGGTCGCTGATGTGTCGCACCACTTCCCGCTGCGTCTGCCGGCACCGACGCCAAAAGCGCTATACAGCCCGTGCGAAATTCGTCATCTGGCGATTATCGTTAACCTCGAATATGACCCGACGGCGGCGTTTCGCAATCAGGTGGTGCATTTTGATTTCCGTAAGCTGGATGTCTTCAGCTTTGGCGAAGAGCAAAATTGTCTGGTGGGTAGCGTAGACCTGCTGTATCGCAACTCGTGGAATGAAGTGCGAACCCTGCACTTCAACGGCGAGCAGGCGATGATTGAAGCGTTAAAAACGATTCTGGGCAAAATGCATCAGGATGCCGCGCCGCCGGATAGCGTCGAGGTCTTCTGCTATAGCCAGCATCTGCGCGGTTTAATTCGTACTCGCGTACAGCAACTGGTGTCTGAGTGCATCGAATTACGCCTGTCCAGTACGCGGCAGGAAACCGGACGCTTTAAAGCACTGCGTGTTTCCGGCCAGACATGGGGACTGTTCTTCGAACGCCTGAACGTCTCGGTGCAGAAGCTGGAAAACGCGATTGAATTCTATGGCGCGATTTCACATAACAAACTGCACGGGCTTTCCGTTCAGGTTGAAACCAACCATGTGAAACTCCCGTCGGTGGTGGACGGATTTGCCAGTGAAGGGATCATTCAGTTCTTTTTCGAAGAAACGGGTGATGAGCAGGGCTTTAACATCTACATTCTGGACGAGAGTAACCGGGTCGAGGTGTATCACCACTGCGAAGGTAGCAAAGAGGAACTGGTACGCGACGTCAGCCGTTTCTATTCATCGTCGCACGATCGCTTCACTTACGGCTCCAGTTTTATCAACTTTAACCTGCCGCAGTTTTATCAGATTGTGAAAACTGACGGGCGCGCGCAGGTGATCCCGTTCCGCACCCAGCCGATTAGTCCAGTCCCGCAAACCAGTCAGGATAACGACACGCCGCTGTTGCAGCAGTATTTTTCGTGAACATGATGCCGGATGCCGGTGTGAACACCTTATCCGGCAATCACACTTAGCGGAAGCTCACCTCTTCACCTGCCTGCTGCGTTGCCGCCTGTTCCAGCAGATCCCAGAACGTTTCGCCGCTGCGATCGCAGATCCACTCGTCGCCTTTCAGATCAAAGTGGTAGCCGCCCTGTTTGGTCGCCAGCCACACCTGGTGCAGCGGCTCCTGACGGTTAATGATAATTTTGCTGCCGTTTTCGAAGCTGATGGTCAGCACGCCGCCGTTGATTTCACAATCGATATCGCTGTCGCCGTCCCAGTCGTCCAGGCGTTCTTCAATGGTCATCCACAGGGTGTCGGCAAGGCGATGAAATTCACTGTCGTTCATTTTTTTATCCTGTTTTTCGTGATGGTCGCAGTATAACGCGGAATAAATCACGTTGCAGTTTTTAGCCAAACTCTTGCTTTTACGCCTTCTCCTGCGATGATAGAAAACAGAAAGCATGAACTTACAGGCAATCCATAATGAAAAACGTGTTTCAGGCACTCGCTGTACTTTTTACACTGTTCAGCCTGACGGGCTGTGGTCTGAAGGGACCTCTCTATTTCCCGCCAGCAGACAAAAACGCGCCGCCTCCGACGAAGAGCATTCAGTCACCAGCACAATCTACGACGCCAGATAAAAACGATCGTGGAATCAGTGATGGACCTTCTCAGGTGAATTACTGACGGTAAGTTTCTGTACCCGCGTGAACGGAGTAAACAATGCAATTCTCTAAAATGCATGGCCTTGGCAACGATTTTATGGTCGTCGACGCGGTAACGCAGAATGTCTTTTTCTCACCCGAGCTGATCCGCCGCCTGGCCGACAGACATCTCGGCGTTGGATTTGATCAACTGCTGGTGGTTGAGCCTCCGTACGATCCGGAGCTGGATTTCCACTACCGTATTTTTAATGCCGACGGCAGTGAAGTGTCACAGTGTGGCAATGGCGCCCGCTGTTTTGCCCGCTTTGTTCGCCTGAAAGGGCTGACCAATAAGCGCGATATTCGCGTCAGTACCGCGAATGGCCGGATGGTATTAAGCGTAACGGATGATGAGCTGGTGCGGGTCAACATGGGTGAACCCAACTTTGAACCCTCGCAGGTCCCTTTTCGTGCCAATAAAGCAGAGAAGACCTATATTATGCGAGTGGCCGAGCAGACAGTATTGTGCGGCGTAGTTTCAATGGGGAATCCGCACTGCGTGATTCAGGTTGATGATGTTGATACGGCCACGGTAGAAACACTGGGACCGGTTCTGGAAAGTCACGAGCGCTTCCCTGAACGCGCCAATATCGGCTTCATGCAAGTGGTCAAGCGTGAGCATATTCGACTGCGTGTTTATGAGCGCGGGGCGGGTGAAACGCAGGCCTGCGGCAGCGGGGCGTGCGCCGCTGTTGCGGTTGGTATTCAGCAGGGTCTGCTGGCAGATGAAGTGAGGGTGGAATTACCGGGCGGTCGACTTGATATCGCCTGGAAAGGTCCGGGTCATCCGTTATATATGACTGGCCCGGCGGCACATGTCTACGACGGATTTATTCACTTATGAAGCAACCAGGGGAAGAACTACAGGAAACGCTCATGGAACTGGACGACCGGGCGGTCGTCGATTACCTGCAACGTAATCCTGAGTTTTTTATCCGTAATGCCCAGGCCGTTGAAGCGATGCGAGTTCCGCACCCAGTGCGGGGCACGGTCTCTTTAGTGGAATGGCATATGGCGCGGGCGCGCAATCATATCAACGTGCTGGAAGAGAACATGGCGCTGTTGATGGAACAAGCGAATGCCAACGAAAGCCTGTTCTATCGACTGTTAAATCTGCAAGGACGACTGGTGTCCGCGAACAGTCTCGACGACATGCTGATGCGACTTCATCGCTGGGCGCGTGAGTTAGGGCTGGCGGGAGCGACGGTTCGTCTGTTCCCGGATCGCTGGCGACTTGGCGCGCCATCAAAATTCACCCATCTGGCATTAAGCCGTCAGGCTTTTGAACCGTTGCGTATCCAGCGTCTGGGTCAGTCGCAGCACTATCTTGGGCCGCTTAATGGCCCGGAATTGCTGGTGATGATGCCGGAGGCGAAAGCCATAGGCTCAGTCGCGATGTCGATGCTCGGGCAGGATGGATCCCTTGGCGTGATGCTGTTCAGCAGTCGTGATGTTAATCATTACCAGCAGGGGCAAGGCACGCAATTGCTGCAGGAAATCTCGCTGATGTTGCCGGAGCTGCTGGAGCGCTGGATTGAACGCGTATGACCGATTCACCCCTTTCTCAGGATGTGGCGCGCTTTTTGCGCTATCTGGGCGTTGAGCGCCAGCTTAGCCCGATCACATTGCTTAATTATCAGCGTCAGCTTGATGCCATCATCGCGTTAGCCGGTGAAACCGGTCTGCAAAGCTGGCAGCAGTGTGATGCGCTCATGGTTCGTAGTTTTGCCGTGCGCAGCCGCCGTAAAGGGCTGGGACCGGCGAGTCTGGCTTTGCGCCTGTCTGCACTGCGCAGTTTCTTCGACTGGATGGTCAGTCAGGGCGAGCTGAACGCCAATCCGGCAAAAAGCGTTTCCGCACCCAAAGCGCCGCGCCATTTACCCAAAAATATCGACGTCGACGACGTTAATCGCCTGCTGGATATCGATCTCAACGATCCCCTCGCCGTGCGCGATAGAGCGATGCTAGAAGTGATGTACGGTGCCGGGCTGCGTTTATCTGAACTGGTTGGGCTGGATATTAAACATCTCGATCTCGACACCGGCGAAGTGTGGGTGATGGGCAAGGGCAGTAAAGAGCGCCGCCTGCCGATTGGCCGCAATGCGGTGGCGTGGATTGAGCACTGGCTGGATCTGCGCGGACTCTTTGGTTGCGATGACGATGCGCTATTTCTGTCAAAACTGGGCAAACGCATCTCGGCGCGTAACGTGCAGAAACGCTTTGCTGAATGGGGTATCAAGCAGGGGCTGAACAGCCACGTACATCCCCACAAATTACGCCACTCCTTTGCGACGCATATGCTGGAGTCGAGCGGCGATCTGCGCGGAGTGCAGGAGTTATTGGGTCATGCCAATCTCTCCACAACCCAAATCTATACCCATCTTGATTTTCAACACCTGGCTTCAGTGTACGATGCGGCGCATCCGCGCGCCAAACGGGGGAAATAATGCGTTTTTACCGGCCTTTGGGGCGCATTTCTGCGCTCACCTTTGACCTTGATGACACTCTTTACGATAACCGTCCCGTTATCACACGCACCGAGCAGGAAGCGCTCGCGTTTGTACAGAATTACCATCCGGCGCTGAGTTCGCTGCAAAATAGCGACCTCCAGCGCTTACGTCAGGCCGTTCGCGACGCCGAGCCGGAAATCTACCACGATGTTACCCAATGGCGTCACCGTGCCGTAGAGCGCGCTATGCTGGAAGCGGGTTTGTCAGCGGCAGAAGCCAGAATGGGGGCGAATGCGGCGATGATGAATTTTGCCAAATGGCGTAGCCGCATTGAAGTCCCGCAGGTGACGCATGACACGCTGAAGGCGCTGGCTCGCAAATGGCCGCTGGTGGCGATCACCAACGGTAACGCGCAGCCGGAACTGTTTGGCTTGGGTGATTACTTTGAGTTTGTGCTGCGCGCCGGTCCCGACGGACGATCAAAACCGTTCAGCGACATGTACGCGCTGGCGGCGGAAAAACTGAACATGCCCGTGGGCGACATTCTGCACGTGGGCGATGACCTGACGACAGACGTCGCGGGTGCCATCCGTTGTGGTATGCAGGCCTGCTGGATCAAACCGGAAAATGCCGACCTGATGCACACCGCAGACAGTCGTTTGCTTCCGCATATCGAAATTTCACAGTTGGCATCTCTGACCTCGCTGATATAATCACCAACAACTCTGTATAAATTCCCAGGGGTCCGGCTGGGCCCTGTTGATTCCGGCGGTGCCAATGGACGTTTCTTACCTGCTCGATAGCCTCAATGACGAACAGCGCCAGGCTGTGGCCGCGCCACGCAGCAACATGTTGGTTCTGGCAGGCGCGGGGAGTGGTAAAACGCGCGTGCTTGTGCACCGTATCGCCTGGTTACTGACGGTAGAGAACAACTCGCCGTATTCGATTATGGCGGTAACCTTTACCAACAAAGCGGCAGCGGAAATGCGCCACCGTATTGGTCAGATCATGGGGACCAGCCAGGGCGGTATGTGGGTGGGTACGTTCCACGGTCTGGCGCACCGTCTGCTGCGCGCGCACCATATGGATGCCAACCTGCCGCAGGATTTCCAGATCCTCGACAGCGAAGACCAGTTGCGTCTGCTCAAGCGCTTGATCAAAGCGATGAACCTGGATGAGAAGCAGTGGCCGCCGCGTCAGGCGATGTGGTTTATCAATAGTCAGAAAGACGAAGGGCTGCGCCCGCATCATCTGCAGAGCTATGGCAACCCGGTTGAGCAAACCTGGCAGAAAGTGTATCAGGCTTACCAGGAAGCGTGTGACCGCGCCGGGTTGGTGGATTTCGCCGAGCTGCTGCTGCGCGCCCATGAACTGTGGCTCAACAAACCGCATATCCTGCAGCACTATCGCGAACGCTTTACTAATATCCTGGTGGACGAATTCCAGGATACCAACAACATTCAATACGCCTGGATCCGCCTGCTGGCGGGCGATACCGGTAAAGTGATGATCGTGGGTGATGACGACCAGTCGATCTACGGCTGGCGCGGGGCGCAGGTGGAAAACATCCAGCGCTTCCTCACCGATTTCCCGGGCGCAGAAACTATTCGCCTGGAGCAGAATTACCGCTCGACCAACAATATCCTCAGCGCAGCTAACGCCCTGATTGAGAACAACAACGGACGTCTGGGTAAAAAGCTGTGGACCGACGGCGTCGACGGTGAACCGATCTCGCTGTACTGCGCGTTCAACGAGCTCGATGAAGCGCGCTTTGTCGTTAACCGCATCAAGACCTGGCAGGACAACGGCGGCGCGCTTGAACAATGCGCTATTCTGTACCGCAGCAACGCCCAGTCGCGCGTACTGGAAGAGGCGTTGTTACAGGCCAGCATGCCGTATCGGATTTATGGCGGGATGCGCTTCTTCGAACGCCAGGAAATCAAAGATGCGCTCTCTTACCTGCGCCTGATCGCTAATCGTAATGATGACGCGGCGTTTGAGCGCGTAGTAAATACGCCGACGCGCGGGATTGGCGATCGTACTTTAGATGTCGTGCGTCAGACCTCCCGTGACCGCCAGCTAACGCTGTGGCAGGCCTGTCGTGAACTGTTACAGGAAAAAGCCCTCGCGGGGCGCGCTGCCAGCGCCTTACAGCGTTTTATGGAATTGATTGACGCCCTGGCCCAGGAGACCGCCGATATGCCGCTGCACGTGCAGACTGACCGGGTGATTAAAGACTCCGGGCTGCGCATGATGTACGAGCAGGAAAAAGGCGAGAAGGGCCAGACGCGTATCGAAAACTTAGACGAACTGGTGACGGCAACGCGCCAGTTCAGCTACAACGAAGAAGATGAAGACTTAATGCCGCTGCAGGCATTCCTGTCTCACGCCGCGCTGGAAGCGGGCGAAGGGCAGGCGGATACCTGGCAGGATGCGGTTCAGCTGATGACCCTGCACTCGGCGAAAGGTCTGGAGTTCCCGCAGGTGTTTATCGTCGGCATGGAAGAAGGCATGTTCCCCAGCCAGATGTCGCTGGACGAAGGCGGACGTCTCGAAGAGGAACGCCGCCTGGCCTACGTCGGCGTGACCCGCGCAATGCAAAAGCTGACGCTGACCTACGCCGAAACGCGTCGTCTGTACGGCAAAGAGGTTTACCATCGCCCGTCGCGCTTTATTGGTGAACTGCCGGAAACGTGTGTTGAAGAGGTACGTCTGCGCGCCACGGTCAGCCGTCCGGTGAGCCATCAGCGAATGGGCACGCCAATGGCGGAAAATGATACCGGCTATAAGCTTGGCCAGCGGGTGCGCCATGCCAAGTTTGGCGAGGGCACCATTGTCAATCTGGAAGGCAGCGGCGAGCACAGTCGTTTGCAGGTCGCGTTCCAGGGGCAGGGGATCAAATGGCTGGTGGCGGCCTATGCCCGACTGGAAACGGTATAACTTTCAGAAAAATATCATTATTTTGTAACGATCTGCTAGCCTTACTGATGAGCAGGTAATTTATCCAGGCTAGCGTTTCGTTGCGTGTTGACGTCAAAATTTTGCTGGCGTAACATGCGCGCACGATTACGCTAAGAGGACATTCGCCTTGGACACACCCAGTAGATACTGGCTCATTATCCTGTCATCCAGGATCAACTCCTAAGGCTATCCCTTTTTGCTGATAGCCTTCGCGGTTGTCAGCGACCTTCTGTTTTTCCCGTCGCGCTGAGTCAGGCTGTTTAATGGTCTGAAACCCAATTTGTTTCTGTGTGCCCTCCGAACTGTCCGATAATTTTTTGCATTGGGAGTCCCGGTCATGCTGAGCGCATTTCAACTGGAAAACAATCGTTTAACTCGCCTTGAGGCAGACGAGATCGAGCACCTGGCCAGTTCGGTTTGGGTCGATTTAGTCGAGCCGGATGACGAAGAACGAAACCGTGTGCAAAAGGACTTGGGCCAGAATCTGGCTACGCGCCCTGAACTGGAAGACATCGAAGCATCCGCGCGTTTTTTTGAAGACGAAGACGGTCTGCACATTCACTCCTTCTTCTTTTATGAAGACGCCGACGATCACGCGGGTAACTCAACCGTCGCATTTACTATTCGCGAAGGCCGTCTGTTTACCCTGCGCGAGCGCGAATTGCCGGCCTTTCGCCTGTACCGCATGCGTGCGCGTAACCAGGCGATGGTGGATGGCAACGCCTACGAGCTGTTGCTCGACCTGTTCGAAACCAAAATTGAACAGCTGGCGGATGAGATCGAAAACATCTACAGCGACCTGGAAAAACTCAGCCGTGTGATCATGGAAGGGCGTCAGGGCGATGAATATGATGAAGCGCTTTCTACGCTGGCGGAACTGGAAGATATCGGCTGGAAGGTTCGTCTGTGTCTGATGGATACCCAGCGCGCACTGAATTTCCTGGTGCGTAAAGCGCGGTTGCCGGGCAGTCAGCTGGAGCAGGCGCGTGAGATCCTGCGCGATATCGAATCTCTGCTGCCGCACAATGAATCGCTGTTCCAGAAGGTTAACTTCCTGATGCAGGCGGCGATGGGCTTTATTAACATTGAGCAGAACCGCATCATCAAGATCTTCTCGGTGGTCTCCGTGGTGTTCCTGCCGCCGACGCTGGTGGCTTCAAGCTACGGGATGAACTTTGAATTCATGCCGGAACTGCACTGGAGCTTTGGTTATCCTGGGGCGATTGTCTTTATGATGCTCGCCGGTCTGGCGCCGTATCTGTACTTTAAGCGCAAGAACTGGCTGTAATGGCGGTGACTTATCCGGCCTACGGTGATGTGCTTTTGTAGGCCGGATAAGCGAAGCGCCATCCGGCAATGCCCTAGCTCCGACGTACCCGTCGTTGCGTATAAATCGCATCCATCACGAAAATCGCCAGCGCGACCCAGATAAACGCAAATGTGACCATTTTATCCGTTCCTGGGACTTCACCGTAGAAGGTGACGGCCAGCAGGAACATCAGCGTAGGTCCGATATACTGGAAGAAACCCAGCGTCGACAGACGTAGGCGGGTCGCCGCGCCGGTAAAGCACAGCAGCGGAATGGTGGTCACGACACCCGCAGCAATCAGCAGCAGATTGAGCGACATCGGGTTTTGCCCCATATGGCTGGTTGGGCTGTCCGCAATACCAAACAGATAGATGGCTGCAACGGGTAAAAGCCACAGGGTTTCGATCAGCATGCCGGTTTGTGCTTCGACCGCAATCTTCTTGCGCACCAGACCATAGAAAGCAAAGCTGAACGCCAGTCCCAGCGCGATGATTGGCAGCGATCCAAAGGTCCACAGCTGTACCAGCACGCCGCAGGCGGCTAATAGTACCGCCAGCCACTGCATGCGACGAAAGCGTTCGCCGAGGAATAGCATTCCCAGCACAATATTCACCAGCGGGTTAATAAAATAGCCGAGGCTGGCTTCCAGCATATGGTGATTATTGACTGCCCAAATGAACAGCAGCCAGTTTCCGCCGATGAGCACCGCCGAGAGCGCCAGCAGGAAGATCTTCTTTGGCGTTTGGAGCAGCGTTTTGACACCCGACCATTGGCGGCTGATGCTCATCAGCACCACCATGAAGAAAAATGACCAGATGACGCGGTGCGTCAGGATCTCATCTGCCGGGACATAGTAAATCAGCTTGAAGTAGGCAGGAGCGATACCCCAAATAAAATAAGCAGCAAGAGCGAGTAACACGCCCTGCCGCGTTTGTTTAGCATCCATCGGGAAAACTCATTGCAGAAATGTAACAGCAGTTTACCTTTTTTTGGCTGCTTACCCCACCATATAAGTGGCGGTTGCGCTGGCAATATAAAGCTGTTCTTCGTTATGCAGTTCCACGCGTGCAACGGCGACTTTATTACCCGCCCGCAGCAGGCTGCTGGTGGCGGTAAAGCGATTTCCTCTGCCCGGACGCAGGTAATCAACGCGCAAATCGATGGTGCCCATGCGTGACATCCGCTGACGCAGTTCGTCTTCGCTGATCGTTTCATGGCGAGTCAGCGTACTGCCAACGCACACCAACCCGGCGGCGACGTCCAGCGCCGAGGCGATCACGCCGCCATGCAAAATGCTTTGCGCCCAGTTGCCGACCATCATCGGTTGGTTATTAAAGGCTAATTGGGCAAATTCTTTCTCATAGCGTTCAAGCTCCAGTCCCAGCGCCCGGTTAAACGGCATATGATAGACAAACATTTCACCCACTAACTTCAGCGCTTCCTCAGCAGTAAGTACGGCAGACATACGATCCCTATATCTCAATGGTTAATGAAATGTTGATATTATGCTTATTATTTGTTGTTTTCTACTTTAGGACGGGATGATTAACGAGGAACTCGCTAAGTATGTAGAATACTTGCCAGATAATTATACAATTCATCAATATTTTGGTTCAGGAGAACAGTACCGATGCGGGCGATTCTGGGATGGTTACTACCAGCAGTCATGCTGCCGTTGACCGCGTATGCGCAGGAAGCGACAGTGAAAGAGATCCATGATGCACCAGCAGTGAGAGGCAGTATTATCGCCAACATGCTGCAGGAGCATGACAACCCTTTCACGCTTTATCCTTATGACACCAACTATCTCATCTACACCAATACCAGCGACATGAACAAAGAGGCGATCAGCAGCTATAGCTGGTCCGAAAATGCGCGCAAAGATGAGGTTAAATTTCAGCTAAGCCTGGCGTTTCCGCTCTGGCGCGGGATATTAGGCCCGAATTCGGTACTCGGTGGTTCCTATACCCAGAAGTCCTGGTGGCAGCTTTCGAACAGTGAAGAGTCTTCACCGTTTCGCGAAACCAACTACGAACCGCAATTGTTCCTCGGTTTCGCCACCGACTATCGCTTTGCCGGTTGGACGCTTCGTGATGTCGAAATGGGTTATAACCATGACTCCAACGGCCGCTCCGATCCCACTTCACGTAGCTGGAACCGTCTTTATACTCGTCTGATGGCTGAAAATGGTAACTGGCTGGTGGAAGTTAAGCCGTGGTACGTCATCGGCAGCACTGACGATAACCCGGATATCACAAAATATATGGGCTACTATCAGCTGAAAATGGGTTATCACCTGGGTGACGCGGTCATCAGTGTGAAAGGCCAGTACAACTGGAATACCGGCTACGGTGGCGCAGAGCTGGGAGCCAGTTACCCCATCACGAAGCATGTGCGTCTATACACTCAGGTCTACAGCGGTTACGGCGAATCGTTGATTGACTATAACTTCAATCAGACCCGTGTTGGTGTGGGCGTGATGCTCAACGATATCTTCTGATAAGTATTGAGAGTATTTTAATCATTGCAGTTTCTCTCTCAGGCGCTGAAAATAGCGCCTGTTTTTATTTCAGGCTAATGGGGTTAATGTGGCGCAGGCGGAAGTGTTGAATCTGGAAATGGGCGCTAAACAGGTTTTGCAAGAAACCTTTGGCTACCAACAGTTTCGCCCTGGTCAGGAAGAAATCATTGATACCGTGCTCTCTGGTCGCGACTGCCTGGTCGTTATGCCGACCGGCGGCGGTAAATCCCTGTGCTATCAAATTCCCGCATTATTGCTAAACGGACTCACCGTTGTTGTTTCTCCGTTGATTTCTCTGATGAAAGATCAGGTCGATCAACTGCTGGCCAACGGCGTGGCGGCGGCGTGCCTTAACTCTACTCAAAGTCGTGAGCAGCAGCTTGAGGTGATGGCAGGCTGTCGTACAGGACAGATTCGCTTACTGTACATTGCGCCCGAACGCCTGATGCTGGATAACTTCCTTGAGCATCTGGCGCACTGGAATCCGGTGCTGCTGGCGGTTGATGAAGCGCACTGTATTTCACAGTGGGGGCATGATTTCCGCCCCGAATACGCTGCGCTGGGCCAGTTACGTCAGCGTTTCCCAACCCTGCCGTTTGTGGCGCTGACCGCGACCGCGGATGAAACCACCCGGCTGGATATTGTGCGTCTGCTGGGACTCAACGACCCGTTAATTCAGATCAGCAGCTTTGACCGCCCGAACATTCGCTACATGTTGATGGAGAAGTTTAAGCCGCTCGATCAGCTGATGCGCTACGTGCAAGAGCAGCGCGGTAAGTCCGGCATTATCTACTGTAACAGTCGCGCTAAAGTAGAAGACACCGCCGCGCGTCTGCAAAGCCGGGGCATCAGTGCCGGGGCTTATCATGCCGGGCTGGAAAATACCGTACGCGCTGACGTGCAGGAGAAATTCCAGCGCGACGACCTGCAAATCGTGGTGGCGACCGTGGCGTTCGGTATGGGGATCAACAAACCCAACGTACGCTTCGTGGTGCATTTTGATATTCCGCGCAACATCGAGTCCTATTACCAGGAAACCGGCCGCGCCGGGCGTGACGGCCTGCCTGCGGAAGCGATGCTGTTTTACGATCCGGCTGATATGGCATGGCTACGCCGTTGCCTCGAAGAAAAGCCCGCCGGACAACTGCTGGATATCGAGCGCCATAAGCTCAATGCGATGGGGGCATTTGCCGAGGCGCAAACCTGCCGTCGTCTGGTGCTGCTGAATTATTTTGGCGAAGGGCGTCAGGAGCCGTGCGGTAACTGCGATATCTGCCTCGATCCGCCAAAACAGTACGACGGACTCATGGATGCGCGCAAAGCGCTGTCGACGATTTACCGTGTTAACCAACGCTTCGGCATGGGGTACGTCGTGGAAGTGCTGCGCGGAGCGAATAACCAGCGTATTCGCGAGCTGGCCCATGACAAGCTGCCGGTCTACGGCATTGGTCGTGAGCAAAGCCATGAACACTGGGTGAGCGTTATTCGCCAGCTTATTCATCTTGGACTGGTGACGCAGAATATTGCTCATCACTCCGCGTTACAGTTAACCGAAGCCGCGCGTCCGGTGCTGCGCGGTGAAGTTCCACTACAGCTTGCGGTGCCGCGTATTGTGGCGCTGAAACCGCGCGCGATGCAGAAATCCTTCGGCGGTAATTACGATCGCAAACTGTTCGCCAAATTGCGTAAGCTGCGTAAAGCCATTGCCGATGAAGAGAACATCCCACCGTACGTGGTGTTCAACGACGCCACGCTGATTGAAATGGCGGAGCAGATGCCAGTTTCAGCGAGCGAAATGCTGAGCGTCAACGGTGTGGGGATGCGTAAACTTGAGCGTTTCGGTAAAGAGTTTATGGCGCTTATTCGCGCACACGTTGATGGTGACGACGAAGAGTAGTCAGCCGGGCAAAAAAGTGCCAGGATGGTGACTCACTGAACTATTCCCCCGCGAGTCATTTTTATGTTAACGCTATTTTTCACCGTTGCGTTGGTGCACATCGTTGCGCTGATGAGTCCCGGTCCCGATTTCTTTTTTGTTTCTCAAACTGCGGTTAGCCGTTCGCGCAAAGAAGCCATGATGGGCGTGCTGGGGATTACCTGTGGCGTCATGGTCTGGGCTGGCGTGGCACTGCTCGGCCTGCATCTGATTATCGAAAAAATGGCCTGGCTGCACACCATTATTATGGTAGGTGGGGGGCTGTATCTGTGCTGGATGGGTTATCAGATGCTGCGCGGCGCATTTAAAAAACAGGATGTTGCAGCTCCCACTCCGCAGGTGGAGCTGGCGCAGAGCGGACGCAGCTTTTTGAAAGGTCTGCTGACCAATCTGGCGAACCCTAAAGCCATTATCTATTTTGGCTCCGTCTTCTCGTTGTTCGTTGGCGATAACGTGGGAACGGGCGCGCGTTGGGGGATTTTTGCTCTGATCATCGTGGAAACCCTGGCGTGGTTTACCGTAGTTGCCAGCCTGTTTGCGCTGCCGAAAATGCGTCGTGGCTATCAGCGTCTGGCGAAGTGGATTGATGGTTTTGCTGGCGCGCTGTTCGCGGGTTTCGGCATCCACCTGATTATTTCGCGCTAAGTTTGTTACCCGCCTGGGAGCCCCAGGCGGAGTACGGTTTATTGCGCAAGCTTCTGTAATTCATCCTTCGAAAGGCCGGTCATTTCCATAATCGCATCGGTATCCAGACCTCGCTTGAGCATTGCTTTTGCTACATCAGTGAGGGCAATGCGTTTGCCCTCTTCACGTAGTTGATCCGCCATTGTCATCAGTTTGTCTCCATGCTGCGGCACACGCTGTGCCAGCTTATACAGTAATGTCTGAACATCTTGTGTATTCCCTGCTTGCACCATGTAGTTTACCAGCACGGTTATTTGTTGTCCGCTCATCTTCTCCAGCATAAACAGGCGGGTAAGTTTATCCAGCAGCTGTGCCATGTCGCGCTGGCGAATATGCTTTTGCACTAATGTCAGCGCCGCCATACTGCGATGCTGCATGATTTCATTATCTGGAATAACCGTCACATCCACCAACGGAAACGGTGTGCTGTAAAGTTGAAGGGCGGTTCCCGAATCCTCAAAGTGATCCAGCCAGTTCATTGAGCCTTGCCATGGGCTTTGCTTGCCATGGTAAAAGAGCACTGGAATCACCAGCGGTAGAGTGTCGTTTCCAGCCTCAAGATGACGCTGCATCGCTGCGATAGCGTAGCGCATCAGGCGAAATGACATATGCTTGTCAGGTGAGCTTTGATGCTCGATGAGCACATGTACATAGCCATGCCCGCTGGTGGTTTCCAGTGAGTAGAGAATATCGCTGAAATAGGGGCGCAGATCGTCCTCCACAAAACTGCCTGATTCCAGACGGAGCGTTTCCAGTTTGCAGATTTTAATTAACGAAGGCGGAAGATGAAGTTCAATAAAGTCCCGCGCGGTTTCCACGCGGGAGAGGAAGGTCTTAAATACTGCGTCATGGGGTGTCGTTGCTTCCGCCATCGTCCATCATCCGTGAGAAGTGAGAGTGGCGGCATTCTGACTCTGGTATTCAACACCTAACAGCGCAGAATAAAAGACTTTTCCTCCTTTGCGGCTAAGTACGGAAAGTCATATTCAGACGCTCATACTGTTAGCATTTCTTTGCGAGTGCCGTTCCATTTGCTAGGCATGCCTTGCCGATGCCAGCAGGGCGCCTATCAGCATAAACAGTGAACCAAACACTTTGTTCAGCGCCTTCATTTGCTTTGGCCCTTTAATCCAGCCAGCAATGCGCGTGGCCAGCGTCGCGTAACCGATCATCACAATGATATCGACCACAATGGTCGTGACGCCAAGCACCACGTACTGCATCAGTTGCGGTTCCTGCGGCAGGATAAACTGCGGGAACAGAGCGGCAAGAAAAACAATGCTCTTGGGGTTGGTCAGATTCACAAAGACCGCGCGTTTGAACAGGCGGCTGCGCGATTGTGTATTCGCCATGGTGTTCAGATCGATAGCACCCGCCGCGCGCCATTGTTGAATACCCAGCCAAATCAGATAGGCCGCTCCCGCCCACTTCAGCACCTCAAACGCGATCGCCGAACGTGAAAATAGCGTTCCCAGCCCCACGCCTACCAAAACGATATGAATGCCCAGCCCGGTCTGTAAACCCGCAATCGACGCGCTGGCACCGCGATAACCATGGCTGATGGCGGTGGTCATAGTGTTGATTGCGCCAGAGCCTGGAGACAAGCTCAAAATAATAGAGGTCAGCAGGTAGGCGAACCACCATTCAAAGGTCATGAGAAACTCCCGGATTGTCTATTTTTATGCCACAATACGCTACTGCCGTTAGGTTGTGTCAGCGATGGCGAAAAAAACGATTTTACTTGGTCAGCGAGGCTGGATACCCGATGTTTCAGCAGCAAAAAGACTGGGAAACAAGAGAAAACGCGTTTGCTGCTTTTTCCATGGGGCCACTGACAGATTTCTGGCGTCAGCGGGAAGAAGCGGAATTTACGGGCGTGGATGATATCCCCGTACATTTTGTGCGTTTTCATGCAGAAAAAAACGATCGCGTCATCGTCGTCTGTCCTGGACGCATTGAAAGCTACGTGAAATACGCTGAACTGGCGTATGACCTGTTTCATTCTGGTTTTGACGTGCTCATTATCGATCACCGTGGTCAGGGGCGTTCCGGGCGAATGCTTTCTGATCCACATCGCGGTCATGTCGATAACTTTAATGACTATGTCGACGATCTAACCGCCTTCTGGCAGCAGGAAGTGCTACCCGGTCCGTGGAGAAAACGCTATATACTGGCGCATTCTATGGGCGGAGCGATTGCCACATTGTTCCTGCAGCGCCACCCGAATCAGTGTGATGCCATCGCGCTTTGCGCGCCAATGTTTGGTATTGTGATGCGCTTTCCCGACTGGATGGTGCGCCACATTCTTGACTGGGCTGAAGGGCATCCGCGCATCCGTGAAGGCTATGCGATGGGAACCGGTCGCTGGCGGGCGCTGCCATTCGGTATGAATGCGCTCACGCATAGTCGACAGCGCTATCGGCGTAACCTACGCTTCTACGCAGATGATCCGCGGTTACGTGTGGGTGGCCCTACCTATCACTGGGTGCGTGAAGGCATTCAGGCGGGCGAACAGGTTCTGGCTGGCGCGGGAGACGACGCGACGCCGACGCTGCTGATTCAGGCCGAAGAAGAGCGTGTAGTGGATAACCGCATGCACGATCGTTTTTGTGAACTCCGCGCTGCAGCAGGCCATCCGGTAGAAGGAGGTCAGCCGCTTGTCATAAAAGGCGCGTACCATGAGATCCTTTTCGAAAAGGACGCAATGCGCTCAGTCGCGCTTAACGCTATTGTTGATTTTTTCAACAGGCATAACTCATCCAGCGGAACTCGCTTTGCCTAGAGGTTGAATTTTCTTATGTATCAGGTTGTTGCGTCTGATTTAGACGGTACGCTGCTTTCCCCCGACCATACTCTGTCCCCTTATGCCAAAGAGACGCTGAAGTTATTGACCGCTCGCGGCGTTAACTTCGTGTTTGCGACTGGCCGTCATCATGTTGATGTGGGACAAATTCGCGATAATCTCGGCATTAAGACCTACATGATCACGTCCAACGGCGCGCGCGTGCATGATTCTGACGGGAATCTGGTGTTTTCCCATAACCTGGATCGCGACATTGCCAGCGACCTGTTTGGTGTAGTGAATGCCAACCCGGATATCGTGACGAATGTTTACCGCGATGATGAGTGGTTCATGAACCGCCACCGCCCGGAAGAAATGCGTTTCTTTAAAGAGGCGGTATTCAATTATTCACTGTTTGAACCTGCGCTGCTGGAGCCGGATGGCGTCAGCAAAGTGTTTTTCACCACTGATTCTCACGAAAGGTTGCTGCCGCTGGAACAGGCGATTAACGCTCGCTGGGGCGATCGCGTCAATGTCAGCTTCTCTACGCTTACCTGTCTGGAAGTCATGGCGGGCGGCGTGTCGAAAGGTCATGCGCTGGAAGCGGTAGCGAAAGCGATGGGCTACAGCCTGAAAGACTGTATCGCTTTTGGCGATGGGATGAACGATGCGGAAATGCTCTCTATGGCGGGCAAAGGCTGCATCATGGGTAATGCCCACCAGCGCCTGAAGGATCTGCATCCGGAGCTGGAAGTCATCGGACTCAACGCCGACGATGCCGTGCCGCACTACCTGCGCGATCTCTTTTTAAAGTGATTGTTCTTTAGTTGACCAGTTGTCAACTAAACTCTCCGCTACAATGGATGTTCCCTGTTCTAAGAGGCATCCATTGTGGCGCTACTCATCATTACCACTATTTTGTGGGCCTTTTCCTTCAGCCTGTTTGGCGAGTACCTTGCCGGTCATGTCGATAGCTATTTTGCAGTGCTGGTGCGCGTTGGGCTGGCAGCGCTGGTGTTCTTGCCGTTTCTACGTACTCGTGGGCACAGCGTAAAAACGATCGCGCTGTATATGCTGGTGGGTGCCATGCAGCTTGGCATTATGTATATGCTGAGTTTTCACGCCTATCTGTATCTGACGGTTTCAGAGCTACTGCTGTTTACCGTGCTGACGCCGCTCTACATCACGCTGATTTATGACCTGATGAGCGGGCGCCGTTTGCGTTGGAGTTATGCCTTTAGTGCGTTACTGGCGGTGATTGGCGCGGGGATCATTCGTTACGATCAGGTGACCAGCCACTTCTGGACCGGTCTGTTGCTGGTGCAGTTGTCCAATATCAGCTTTGCCATCGGTATGGTGGGCTACAAGCGTCTGATGGAAACCCGCCCAATGCCACAGCACAACGCTTTTGCCTGGTTTTACATGGGCGCCTTTATGGTGGCGGTCGTCGCCTGGTTCATGCTGGGCAATGCGCAGAAAATGCCTGCAACCACGCTACAGTGGGGAATTCTGGTCTTTCTTGGCGTGGCGGCATCCGGTATTGGTTACTTTATGTGGAACTACGGTGCGACCCAGGTGGATGCCGGTACGTTGGGCATCATGAACAATATGCATGTGCCGGCCGGGCTGTTGGTCAACCTGGCCATCTGGCATCAACAGCCTCACTGGCCAAGCTTCATCATTGGCGCGGCTGTGATAGTGGCCTCACTGTGGGTACATCGAAAGTGGGTCGTTCCGCACTCCGCACAAACGGCAAATGATCGCAGGCGTGATTCCGCGCTGAGCGAATAAACGCTTCTGTTACCGGCTGGCGCTGCTCGCCATCACGCACGGCGGCGTACAGTCGGCTCCACAATCCATCGCCCAGGGTTTTGGTCACTACCAGGCCCTGGCGTTCAAAACTCTCCACCACCCAATGCGGTAACGCCGCGATGCCCATTCTGGCTGCAACCATCTGAATCAGCAGCAGGGTATTATCCACGCTCTTCAGCGACGGGCTAACGCCTGCGGGCTGCAGGAAATGTCGCCAGACATCCAGTCGACTCCGTTGCACCGGGTAAATAAGCAGCGTCTCGCTGGCTAAATCTTCCGGCGTGATTTGCGTTTTGCTGGCTAACGGGTGATCCGGCGCCAGTACCAGGCGGACTTCAAAATCGAACATCGGCGAATAGTGCAGTCCGCTGCGCGGCAGAATGTCGGAGGTTAACACCAGATCCAGCTCATCCTGCTGTAGCGCCGGTTGCGGATCGAACGTCACGCCGGATTTAAAGTCCATCTCCACCTGCGGCCAGTTGGCACGAAAATTCTCCAGCGCGGGCGTCAGCCACTGGATACAGCTGTGGCATTCAATCGCGATTCGCAGCCGGGTTTGCTGTGGTTCGTTGCAGGCCTGCAGCGCACGACCAATTTGCGGCAACACCTGATTGGCTAACTGCAGCAGGATTTCTCCCTGCGGCGTAAAGCGCAGAGGCTGGCTTTTACGGACAAAGAGTCGAAAGCCAAGGCGCTGCTCCAGATCGCTGAACTGGTGAGAAAGAGCGGATTGGGTCTGATGCAACGTCGCCGCGGCGGCTGCCAGCGAACCACTACTCCGCAACGCCTGGAGCGTTTTCAGGTGTTTAATCTCGATCATGAAAGTCCTTCACTTCGGCATGAACAAATTGCGCTTGAGGAATATACAGTAACCGCCAATTATGGATGTGTAAACATCTGGACGGCTAAAATCCTTCGTCTTTTAAATTTATGGTGCGTTGGCTTCGTTTCCCCACCCCAGTCACTTACTTCAGTAAGCTCCTGGGGATGAGTAAACTTGCCGCCTTCCCTAAATTCAAAATCCATAGGATTTACATATAATTAGAGGAAGAAAAATGACAATATTGAATCACACCCTCGGTTTCCCTCGCGTTGGCCTGCGTCGCGAGTTGAAGAAAGCGCAAGAAAGTTACTGGGCGGGAAATTCTTCCCGTGAAGATTTGCTGACCGTTGGCCGTGAGCTGCGTGCTCGCCACTGGGATCAGCAGAAGCAGGCGGGCGTTGACCTGCTGCCAGTAGGTGATTTTGCCTGGTACGATCACGTGCTGACTACCAGCCTGCTGCTCGGCAACGTTCCGGCCCGTCATCAGAATAAAGACGGCTCGGTCGATATCGATACCTTATTCCGCATTGGCCGTGGCCGCGCACCGACCGGTGAGCCAGCGGCGGCAGCAGAAATGACCAAATGGTTTAACACCAACTATCACTACATGGTGCCAGAGTTCACCAAAGGTCAGCAGTTCAAACTGACCTGGACGCAACTGCTGGACGAAGTAGACGAAGCGCTGGCGCTCGGCCACAAGGTGAAGCCGGTGCTGCTGGGGCCGGTAACTTACCTGTGGCTGGGGAAAGTGAAAGGCGAACAGTTTGACCGCCTGAGCTTGTTGAACGACATTCTGCCGGTTTACCAGCAGGTGCTGGCTGAGCTGGCAAAACGGGGTATTGAGTGGGTGCAGATTGATGAACCTGCTCTGGTGCTGGAGCTGCCGCAAGCATGGCTGGATGCCTTCAAACCCGCGTATGACGCGCTGGCAGGGCAGGTAAAATTACTGCTAACCACCTATTTTGAGGGCGTAACGCCAAACCTGGATACCATTACCGCGCTGCCGGTGCAGGGGCTGCACGTTGACTTCGTGCACGGTAAAGATGATGTCGCCGAACTGCACAAACGTGTGCCTGCCGACTGGCTGCTGTCAGCGGGCCTGGTGAACGGACGTAACGTCTGGCGCGCCGACCTCAGCGAAAAATACGCACAAATTAAAGATATCGTCGGGAAACGTGACCTGTGGGTGGCTTCTTCCTGCTCCCTGCTGCACAGCCCCATCGATCTCAGCGTGGAAACCCGCCTTGATGCAGAGGTGAAGAGCTGGTTTGCCTTCGCCCTGCAAAAATGCGGCGAGCTGGCGCTGTTGCGTGATGCGTTGAACAGCGGTGATACGGCGGCAATTGTCGAGTGGAGCGCACCGATTCAGGCTCGTCGTCACTCTACCCGTGTCCATAACGCCGCAGTGGAAAAACGCCTGGCGGCGATCACCGCTCAGGACAGCCAGCGCGCCAACGCCTATCCGGTTCGCGCCGAGGCGCAGCGTGCCCGCTTTAATCTGCCGGCATGGCCGACCACGACTATCGGCTCATTCCCGCAAACCACCGAAATTCGCGGTCTGCGTCTGGATTTCAAAAAAGGCAACCTGGATGCTGGTAACTACCGCACCGGTATCGCGGAACATATCAAACAGGCGATCATTGAACAGGAACGTCTGGGTCTCGACGTGCTGGTACACGGTGAAGCCGAGCGTAACGACATGGTGGAATACTTTGGTGAGCATCTGGACGGCTTCGTCTTTACCCAGAACGGTTGGGTGCAGAGCTACGGTTCTCGCTGCGTGAAGCCACCGGTTGTTATTGGCGACGTCAGCCGTCCGGAAGCGATTACCGTTGAGTGGGCGAAGTATGCCCAGTCGCTGACCGACAAACCGGTAAAAGGCATGCTGACCGGACCGGTGACCATTCTCTGCTGGTCATTCCCGCGTGAAGACGTGACGCGTGAAACCATCGCGAAGCAGATTGCGCTGGCGCTGCGTGACGAGGTAGCTGATCTGGAAGCGGCGGGGATCGGCATCATTCAGATTGACGAACCGGCACTGCGCGAAGGTCTGCCGCTGCGCCGCAGCGACTGGGCGGCGTATCTGGAATGGGGCGTGGAAGCCTTCCGCATTAACGCGGCGGTGGCGAAGGATGAAACCCAGATCCACACCCACATGTGTTACTGCGAGTTCAACGACATCATGGACTCCATTGCGGCGCTGGACGCGGACGTGATCACTATTGAGACTTCACGTTCTGATATGGAGTTACTGGAGTCATTCGAAGAGTTCGACTATCCGAACGAAATCGGGCCGGGCGTCTACGACATTCACTCGCCGAACGTCCCGAGCGTGGAGTGGATTGAAGCTCTGCTGAAGAAAGCCGAGCAGCGTATTCCGGCTGAACGTCTGTGGGTGAACCCGGACTGCGGTCTGAAAACGCGCGGTTGGCCGGAAACCCGCGCCGCGCTGGCAAACATGGTTAAAGCGGCGCAGAATCTGCGTCAGGCGTAAAAACAAAACGGAGGCTGATGCCTCCGTTTTGTTTATTGGTTTGCCTGGCGGGAATTATTTCTTCCCACCGTATTGCGCGAACCACTCCAGCATTCTCTGCCAGCCGTCTTTCGCGGACTCTTCGTGATAGCTCGGGCGATAATCGGCGTTGAACGCATGTCCGGCATCGGGATAGACCACGATTTCCGCTTTCGCATTGGCGGCGCGTAGCGCCTGACGCATTGTTTCAACGGTATCTTGTGGAATGCTGGTGTCCTGGCCGCCATAAAGTCCCAAAACGGGGGCGTTAAGATCGGTTGCGATATCAACGGGATGTTTGGGGGAGTTCAGCGTTTTATCGCCCACCAGTTTGCCGTACCACGCCACCGCCGCTTTTAGCTGTGGATTGTGTGCGGCATACAGCCAGGTAATACGCCCGCCCCAGCAAAATCCGGTGATCATCAGTTGGTGCGCATCTCCCCCGTTGCGGGAAGCCCAACTGGCGACGTGATCCAAATCGGCCAGTACCTGAGAGTCAGGCACTTTGGCGACGAGGCCGCTTAGAAGCGTCGGGATATCGGCAAAGTCATTGGGATCGCCTTCGCGAAAATAGAGTTCGGGTGCGATAGCCAGATATCCTTCCAGCGCCAGTCGACGGCAAACATCACGAATGTGCTCATGAATACCAAAAATCTCCTGCACGACAATGATGACGGGCAGCGGACCATCGGTCTGTTGCGGCCGTGCGTAATACGCAGGCATATCATCGCCTTGTGATGGTATTGATGTCACTCCAGCGATAATCGCGTTATCCGGAGTGTGAACCGTCGTGGACGCCGGTGGGGATACAGCAGGTGCAAAACCAGATTGTCGTGTTGTCATGGTATTCTCCGTACCCTTAAATATTCAGCCAAAAAGCGCATTGTTAACTATAGACACATGCAACGAACCACATTGCCTTAAACGGGCTATCTTTTGTGCAGGGCTTCCTTACATCGCATCGTTTATGTGATATGTATCACTATTTGATGGTAATTGAATGCAATTGATTTACATCAGAGTGATGACTGTCACGAAAATATGTTCATGCCTTCGGTAAAGTGTGTTTTTGCTTCTTCTGACAAAACCGATTCACAGAGGAGTTTTTATGTCTAAGTCTGATGTTTTTCATCTCGGCCTCACTAAGAGCGATTTACAAGGGGCTACGCTTGCTATCGTCCCTGGCGACCCGGAGCGTGTGGAAAAGATCGCCGCGCTGATGGATAAGCCGGTTAAGCTGGCATCTCATCGCGAGTTCACTACCTGGCGTGCTGAGCTGGATGGTAAAGCCGTGATCGTTTGCTCTACCGGTATCGGCGGCCCGTCAACCTCTATTGCCGTAGAAGAACTGGCACAGCTGGGCATTCGTACCTTCCTGCGTATCGGTACGACTGGCGCTATCCAGCCGCATATCAACGTGGGTGACGTACTGGTCACCACGGCGTCTGTCCGTCTGGACGGCGCAAGCCTGCACTTCGCGCCAATGGAGTTCCCGGCTGTTGCAGACTTCGAGTGCACCACCGCGCTGGTGGAAGCGGCGAAATCTATCGGCGCTACTACCCACGTTGGCGTTACCGCGTCTTCTGATACCTTTTACCCGGGCCAGGAGCGTTACGACACCTTCTCTGGTCGCGTCGTGAGCCGTTTCAAAGGCTCAATGGAAGAGTGGCAGTCTATGGGCGTTATGAACTACGAAATGGAATCTGCCACGCTGCTGACCATGTGTGCAAGCCAGGGTCTGCGTGCTGGTATGGTCGCGGGTGTTATCGTGAACCGTACTCAGCAAGAGATCCCTAATGCGGAAACGATGAAACAAACGGAAAGCCACGCGGTGAAAATCGTGGTAGAAGCCGCACGTCGTTTACTGTAATTCTCCCGTCTATTCAAAAAGGCCGACTCGTTCGGCCTTTTTATTTTGCGTAGTACCTCGCAGGAAATACCTTTTAAACTGGACGTTTATACAGCACAATTCTATTTTGTGCGGGTAAGTCGTTGCTGTAAGGGGGTGTTGTGGATATTCCAATTTTGATGAGTGCCGTGCTGGCATTAGCTGCAGGGCTGCTGGTGGGTTGGCTGGCGACAAAAGCGCACGCCGACAGGATCCGTGCCGATCTCATCGAAGAACGACGAGAACTGGATATCGCGCTAAGCGCCGCCCGGCAACAACTCTCACAGGAAGCCCACTGGCGTGATGAGTGCGAACTGCTGAATAACGAACTCCGCAGCCTGCACAGTATCAATACCTCACTGGAGGCCGATCTCCGTGAAGTCACTACCCGGCTAGAAGCAACGCAACAGCATGCGGAAGATAAAATTCGCCAGATGATCAACAGCGAACAGCGCCTGAGCGAACAGTTTGAGAATCTGGCGAACCGTATTTTCGAGCACAGCAATCGCCGCGTAGATGAGCAAAATCGCCAAAGCCTGAACAGCCTGCTGGCACCGCTTCGCGAACAACTGGACGGTTTTCGCCGCCAGGTTCAGGATAGCTTTGGTAAAGAGGCTCAGGAGCGCCATACCCTGGCGCACGAAATTCGTAATCTCCAGCAACTGAACGCGCAGATGGCACAGGAAGCGGTAAACCTGACGCGGGCATTAAAAGGCGATAACAAAACGCAGGGAAACTGGGGAGAGGTCGTACTCACGCGGGTGCTTGAGGCTTCCGGTCTGCGCGAAGGCTATGAATACGAAACCCAGGTTAGCATCGAGAATGATGTGCGCTCGCGGATGCAACCGGACGTTATTGTCCGATTACCACAGGGCAAAGATGTGGTGATCGACGCGAAAATGACGCTGGTTGCCTATGAACGCTATTTTAACGCTGAAGATGAATTCACCCGTGAGAGTGCGTTGCAGGAGCATATCGCCTCCGTGCGAAACCATATTCGTCTGCTGGGGCGCAAAGATTATCAACAGCTTCCGGGGCTGCGTACGCTTGACTATGTGCTGATGTTTATCCCCGTTGAGCCTGCTTTTTTACTGGCGCTCGACAGGCAGCCCGAACTGATTACCGAAGCGCTTAGAAATAACATTATGCTGGTCAGTCCCACTACGCTGTTGGTGGCATTGCGTACGATTGCCAATCTGTGGCGCTACGAGCATCAGAGTCGTAATGCGCAACAAATTGCCGATCGGGCCAGTAAACTTTATGACAAGATGCGATTGTTTGTGGATGATATGTCGGCAATCGGCCAAAGCCTGGATAAAGCCCAGGATAATTACCGACAGGCGATGAAAAAACTCTCTTCCGGTCGTGGAAACGTCCTGTCGCAGGCAGAAGCCTTCCGTGGCTTAGGGGTGGAAATTAAGCGTGAGATTAATCCTGAGCTGGCTGAACAAGCCACTACCCAGGATGAAGAGTACCGTTTGCGCTCGGTCCCTGAGACGCAACAAGATGAGCCTTACCCCGATGATGAAACGGTAAATCAGCAATCAAGCTAGTCCATTTGGGGTAGTTGAACCCGGCAGAAGGGTAGGGCAAATTGGCCCAATCTGTTACACTTCTCGAACATTTTTTGAATGAGCAGGCACTGAGATGGTGGATAATTCACAAGAAACGACGCACTTTGGCTTTCAGACCGTCGCTAAAGAGCAGAAAGCTGACATGGTGGCCCACGTTTTTCATTCTGTGGCCTCTAAATATGACGTTATGAATGACTTAATGTCATTCGGCATTCATCGTTTGTGGAAGCGCTTCACCATTGACTGCAGTGGCGTGCGTCGCGGACAAACCGTTCTCGATTTGGCTGGCGGTACCGGCGATCTGACGGCGAAATTCTCTCGCATGGTAGGCGAAACCGGCAAAGTTGTGCTGGCGGATATCAATGACTCAATGCTCAAAATGGGTCGCGAAAAGCTGCGCAATATTGGTGTGGTGGGTAACGTTGAGTACGTTCAGGCGAATGCGGAAGCACTACCTTTCCCTGACAACACGTTTGACTGCATCACCATCTCTTTCGGTCTGCGCAACGTTACGGATAAAGACAAAGCATTACGCTCTATGTATCGCGTGTTGAAGCCGGGCGGACGTCTACTGGTGCTGGAATTCTCCAAGCCGATTATCGAACCTCTGAGCAAAGCCTACGACGCATACTCTTTCCACGTTCTGCCGCGCATTGGCTCCATGGTAGCAAGCGATGCAGACAGTTATCGCTATCTGGCGGAATCCATCCGCATGCATCCCGATCAGGACACCTTAAAAGCAATGATGCAAGATGCCGGGTTCGAAAGCGTTGATTACTACAACCTGACGGCAGGTGTCGTTGCGCTGCATCGTGGCTACAAGTTCTGACAGGAGATTGGGGATGCCTTTAAAACCCTTAGTGACCGCAGGCGTTGAAAATCTGCTCAACACCTTTCTGTACCGTTCTCCTGCGCTGAAATCGGCCCGAACGCGTTTGCAGAGTAAGGTGCTGCGTTTTGACCTGAAAGGATTTTCGACGTCGCTAGTCCTGGTATTCAGTGAGCGCCAGGTCGATGTGCTGGGGGCATGGGAAGGCGAAGCCGATTGCACCGTGATTACACATGCCAGCGTGTTACCGAAACTACGCGATCGGCAGCAACTCACCACGCTTATTCGCAGCGGCGAACTGGAAGTGCAGGGCGATATTCAGGTGGTGCAGAACTTTGTGGCTCTGGCTGACCTGGCGGAATTCGACCCTGCAGAGCTATTAGCTCCTTATACCGGTGATATCGTCGCGGAAGGTGTTAGCAAAGTCCTGCGCGGTGGCGCGAAGTTCCTGCGTCATGGCATTCAACGTCAGCAACGTTATGTTGCTGAAGCGATCACCGAAGAGTGGCGCATGGCTCCTGGCCCACTAGAGGTTGCATGGTTTGCTGAAGAAACGGCAGCCGTTGAGCGCGCGGTTGAATCTCTGGCCAGACGGCTGGAAAAACTGGAGGCCAAATGACGCCAGGTGAAGTACGGCGCCTTTATTTCATCATTCGCACTTTTTTAAGCTACGGTCTTGATGAACTCATCCCCAAAATGCGAATCACGCTGCCGCTTCGGTTGTGGCGTTACTCGTTGTTCTGGATGCCCAACCGACATAAAGACAAACCGCTGGGAGAAAGGCTGAGACTGGCTTTACAGGAACTCGGCCCGGTATGGATCAAGTTTGGGCAGATGCTCTCCACCCGTCGTGACCTTTTCCCTCCGCACATCGCCGATCAGCTTGCGCTATTGCAGGATCGTGTTGCCCCGTTCGATGGGCTTAGAGCGAAAAAACAAATCGAAGAGGCCATGGGCGGGCTGCCCGTCGAGGAATGGTTTGATGATTTTGAAATCACGCCGCTGGCATCTGCGTCTGTTGCTCAGGTTCATACCGCGCGACTGAAGTCGAATGGCAAAGAGGTGGTGATCAAAGTTATTCGTCCGGATATCCTGCCGGTAATCAAAGCCGATTTAAAACTGATCTACCGCCTGGCTCGTTGGGTTCCTCGTCTGCTGCCAGATGGGCGTCGCCTGCGACCAACAGAAGTCGTCCGTGAATATGAAAAAACGTTGATTGATGAGCTAAATCTGCTGCGCGAATCGGCGAACGCCATTCAGCTACGACGTAATTTTGAAGATAGCCCGATGCTGTACATCCCGGAAGTGTATTCCGACTATTGCAGTCAGAACATGATGGTGATGGAGCGCATTTACGGTATCCCGGTTTCAGATGTCACCACGCTTGAGAAGAACGGCACCAATATGAAACTGTTGGCCGAGCGTGGTGTTCAGGTCTTCTTTACTCAGGTTTTCCGCGACAGCTTTTTCCATGCGGACATGCACCCTGGGAACATTTTCGTCAGCTATGAGCACCCTGAAAACCCGAAATACATCGGTATTGATTGCGGGATCGTGGGCTCATTAAATAAAGAAGATAAGCGCTATCTGGCTGAAAACTTTATTGCGTTTTTTAATCGCGACTACCGCAAAGTTGCTGAACTGCACGTGGATTCTGGCTGGGTTCCGCCGGATACCAACGTTGAAGAGTTCGAATTCGCCATTCGTACCGTGTGTGAGCCGATCTTCGAAAAGCCGCTAGCAGAGATCTCCTTTGGTCACGTGCTGTTGAATCTGTTCAATACGGCACGTCGATTTAATATGGAAGTCCAGCCTCAACTGGTGCTGTTACAGAAGACGCTGTTGTACGTTGAGGGTGTTGGCCGACAGCTCTATCCTCAGTTGGATCTGTGGAAAACGGCCAAACCTTTCCTTGAATCCTGGATTAAAGATCAGGTCGGTATTCCGGCGCTTGTCAGGGCATTTAAAGAAAAAGCACCGTTCTGGGTCGAAAAAATGCCAGAAATACCTGAACTGGTGTATGACAGTTTGCGCCAGGGCAAATATTTACAGCACAGTGTTGATAAGATTGCGCGCGAGCTTCATGCGAATCACGTACGTCAGGGACAATCCCGTTATTTATTGGGCATTGGCGCAACGTTGCTGTTAAGTGGGACATTCCTGCTGGTAAGCCGCCCTGAGTGGGGGCTTATGCCGGGCTGGTTAATCGCGGGTGGTGTTATCGCCTGGCTGATCGGCTGGCGCAAAATGCGCTGATTTTTTCATCGCCCAAGGCAGGTCGTGTAACGTATACTACGGCCTTATTAATTCATCATCTATGACAGAGGAACATGTATGGGTGGTATCAGTATTTGGCAGTTGTTGATCATTGCCGTCATCGTTGTACTGCTATTTGGCACCAAGAAACTCGGCTCCATCGGTTCCGACCTTGGCGCGTCTATTAAAGGCTTCAAGAAAGCGATGGGTGATGATGAACCTAAGCAGGATAAAACCAGCCAGGACGCTGATTTTACCGCTAAATCCATCACCGATAAGCAGGGTGAAGTGAAGAAAGAAGACGCCAAAAGCCAAGATAAAGAGCAGGTATAATCCGTGTTTGATATCGGTTTTAGCGAACTGTTATTGGTGTTCGTTATCGGCCTCATCGTACTGGGGCCACAACGATTGCCAGTGGCAGTAAAAACGGTCGCGGGCTGGGTCCGTGCGCTGCGCTCTCTTGCAACTACTGTGCAGAATGAACTGACCCAGGAGCTTAAGCTTCAGGAGTTTCAGGACAGCCTGAAGAAAGTAGAGAAAGCGAGCCTGACAAATTTGACGCCGGAGCTGAAAGCATCGATGGATGAGCTGCGTGAAGCGGCTGAGTCGATGAAGCGTTCTTACAGCGTGCACGATCCTGAGAAAGCGAGCGATGAAGCGCACACTATCCATAACCCTGTAGTGAAAGGAAGTGAAGCGCAGCACGAGGGGGTTACCCCTGCTACTGCTGAAGCACAGGCCAGTTCGCCGGAGCAAAAACCGGAATCCACGGGTGCTGACACGCCGGAGTTGAAAGACACTGCTTCCGTTACGTCGATGGACGCGGAAAAGAAACCTGCCGCACCTGCTGTCGAATCCTCACCCTCGTCGAGTGATAAACCGTAAACATGTCTGTAGAAGATACTCAACCGCTCATCACGCATCTTATTGAGCTGCGTAAGCGACTCCTGAACTGCATTATTGCGGTTATGGTGATCTTTCTGGCGTTGGTTTATTTTGCCAACGACATTTACCATATGGTTGCGGCACCGCTGATTAAGCAAATGCCGCAGGGCGCAACGATGATCGCCACCGATGTGGCTTCACCGTTCTTTACCCCGATAAAGCTAACCTTTATGGTGTCGCTGATCCTGTCGGCACCAGTGATCCTGTACCAGGTATGGGCATTTATTGCGCCTGCTTTGTATAAGCATGAACGTCGCCTTGTCGTGCCGCTGCTGGTCTCAAGTTCGCTGTTGTTCTATATCGGGATGGCATTCGCCTATTTTGTCGTCTTCCCGTTGGCGTTTGGCTTCCTTGCCAACACAGCTCCGCAAGGCGTGCAGGTTTCGACAGACATTGCCAGTTATCTCAGCTTTGTCATGGCGCTGTTTATGGCGTTTGGTGTCTCTTTTGAGGTTCCTGTCGCCATTGTATTGTTGTGCTGGATGGGCATTACGACACCTGAGGACCTACGTAAGAAACGTCCTTACGTAGTTGTCGGGGCATTTGTCGTGGGGATGTTACTGACTCCACCAGATGTCTTCTCGCAAACGCTGTTGGCGATACCGATGTACTGCCTGTTCGAAGTGGGTGTTTTCTTCTCTCGTTTTTATGTCGGCAAGCGACGTACGCGAGACGAAGACAACGAGGCTGAGAATGCGAAAGAAGCCGAAGCCACCGAGAAAACCGAAGAGTAAATTCAGCCGCCCGTAAGGGCGGTTGTCATATGGGAGGAAGCATGTTTGATATTGGCGTTAATCTAACCAGTTCACAATTTGCGAAAGACAGGGATGAGGTTGTGGCGCGCGCCTTTGCTGCGGGTGTAAACGGCATGCTTCTGACCGGAACAAACCTGCATGAAAGCCAGCAGGCGCTAAAGTTGGCACAGCATTATCCACATTGCTGGTCCACAGCTGGCGTCCACCCGCATGACAGTAGCCAATGGCAATCCTCAACAGAGGCGGAAATTATTGCACTGGCGAACCAGTCCGAAGTGGTCGCCATTGGTGAGTGTGGCCTGGATTTCAATCGTAATTACTCCACTGCGCAGGAACAGGAACGGGCTTTTGAGGCGCAATTGCGTATTGCCGCCGAATTGCAGATGCCTGTTTTCATGCATTGTCGGGATGCCCACGAACGTTTTCTGACGCTGCTGGAACCCTGGCTGGACAGCCTCCCCGGCGCAGTGCTGCACTGTTTCACTGGCTCGCGCCGGGAGATGCAGGACTGCGTGGACAGAGGGCTTTATATCGGGATTACCGGATGGGTCTGCGATGAGCGTCGGGGTATGGAACTACGGGAGCTACTGCCGTTTATCCCGGTGGAAAGGCTGCTGATAGAAACAGACGCGCCCTATTTACTCCCACGCGATCTGGCCCCGAAGCCGACTTCCCGACGCAATGAACCTGCACACCTGCCGCATATTCTTGAGCGTATTGCGCACTGGCGCGGGGAAGATCCTCAGTGGCTATCAACGGCGATTGATGCCAACGTCAGAACGTTATTCGAAGTGACCTTCTGAGTCAGTCTGTTTATATTTTTCGAAAGCCGGTGTTTTTCACGCTCTGCTTAACCTCTTTATTCAACAGGTTAAGCAGGAGCATGGAACGTGCTTCGCCGTCGGGTTCGGTGAAAATCGCCTTCAACCCTTCAAATGCCCCTTCAGTGATAATGACGCAGTCTCCAGGATGCGGCGTTTCCGGGTCAACAATTCCTTCGGGCTTGTAGATAGAAAGCTGGTGAATGACGGGAGAGGGGACGGTGGCTGGTGTCGCTCCAAAACGTACAAAATGGCTAACGCCACGTGTCGCATTGATGGTCGTGGTGTGGATCACTTCCGGATCGAACTCGACAAACATGTAATTAGGGAAAAGTGGCTCACTGACTGTGGTACGTTTACCACGCACCATTTTTTCCAGGGTGATCATTGGCGTCAAACAGTTTACTGCTTGTCTTTCCAGGTGTTCCTGGGCACGTTGAAGTTGCCCGCGTTTGCAGTACAGTAAATACCAGGCTTGCATAATAACTCTTATCCGCTTGTTCTGAGCGCAAGCATAGCAAAAGTCATTATACACTTCATCTTTCAAGCCTCATCGGTGTTGGTTGCCAGAGTTCACGCTAATTTAACAAAAATACAGCATCACAATGATGAACGCCGTATAATGAGGCGCTTACACAGAGGCCATAATGGACGCCATGAAATATCACGATTTACGCGACTTCCTGACGCAGCTTGAACAGCAGGGCGAGCTCAAACGCATTACGCTTCCAGTGGATCCCCATCTGGAGATCACTGAAATTGCCGATCGCACCTTGCGTGCCGGTGGGCCTGCGCTGCTGTTTGAGAATCCAAAAGGCTATTCAATGCCGGTGCTGTGCAATCTGTTTGGCACGCCGAAGCGTGTCGCCATGGGGATGGGGCAAGAAGATGTCTCAGCACTACGGGAAGTTGGTAAGCTGTTGGCGTTTTTGAAAGAGCCGGAGCCGCCGAAAGGATTCCGCGATCTGTTTGATAAGCTGCCACAGTTCAAGCAGGTGCTGAACATGCCGACCAAACGGCTACGCGGTGCGCCTTGTCAGCAAAAAATTTCTTCAGGCGATGACGTTGATTTAAACCGCATTCCGATCATGACCTGCTGGCCGGAAGATGCTGCGCCTCTGATTACATGGGGACTCACCGTCACGCGTGGTCCGCATAAAGAGCGACAGAATCTGGGTATTTATCGCCAACAGTTGATTGGCAAAAATAAGCTCATTATGCGTTGGCTTTCACATCGTGGCGGCGCGCTGGATTATCAGGAGTGGTGCGCTGCACACCCTGGTGAGCGTTTCCCAGTCTCCGTTGCGTTAGGGGCAGACCCGGCGACCATTCTGGGCGCGGTGACCCCTGTACCTGATACATTATCAGAGTACGCCTTCGCCGGGCTGCTGCGTGGCACCAAGACCGAAGTCGTCAAATGCATCTCCAACGATCTCGAAGTACCCGCCAGCGCTGAAATCGTGCTGGAAGGTTATATCGAGCCGGGTGAACTGGCACCGGAAGGACCGTATGGCGATCATACGGGTTATTACAATGAAGTGGATAGCTTCCCGGTTTTCACCGTCACCCACATTACCCAGCGTGAAGATGCGATTTATCACTCCACCTATACCGGACGTCCACCAGATGAGCCAGCGGTTCTCGGTGTGGCGCTGAATGAGGTCTTTGTTCCTATTCTGCAAAAGCAGTTCCCGGAAATCGTCGACTTTTATCTGCCGCCGGAAGGTTGTTCTTATCGACTGGCCGTGGTGACGATGAAAAAACAGTACGCGGGTCATGCCAAACGCGTCATGATGGGCGTTTGGTCATTTTTGCGTCAGTTTATGTACACCAAATTTGTTATTGTCTGCGATGATGATGTCAACGCACGTGACTGGAACGATGTGATTTGGGCAATTACTACCCGTATGGACCCGGCCCGGGATACGGTACTGGTAGAGAATACGCCAATTGATTACCTGGACTTTGCCTCGCCGGTTTCCGGCCTTGGTTCAAAAATGGGGCTGGATGCCACAAATAAATGGCCGGGTGAAACCCAACGAGAGTGGGGACGCCCGATTAAAAAAGATCCTGAAGTGACTGCGCGTATTGACGCAATTTGGGATGAATTAGCCATCTTTAATGACGGCAAAAGCGCCTGAGGCGCGATCGTTTTGCCTATTGATCCGACAGAGAGAGCGCATGACAACCTTAAGCTGTAAAGTGACCTCGGTAGAAGCTATCACTGACACCGTATATCGCGTACGTTTAGTGCCGGACGCGGCGTTTTCCTTTCGTGCAGGTCAGTATTTAATGGTCGTGATGGACGAACGTGATAAACGCCCGTTCTCCATGGCATCTACGCCGGATGAGCATGGGTTCATTGAGCTGCACGTGGGTGCTTCTGAGCTAAATCTTTATGCCATGGCTGTTATGGACCGAATTCTGAAAGATCGGGAAATCAAGGTCGATATTCCGCATGGCGAAGCCTGGCTGCGCGATGAAGACGAACGCCCGCTGATCCTGATTGCCGGAGGTACAGGGTTCTCTTACGTGCGTTCTATTCTGCTTACCGCGCTGGCGCGCAATCCAAACCGCGATATCACTATTTACTGGGGCGGGCGCGAAGAGAAGCATCTCTACGATCTCTCAGAGCTGGAAGCGTTGTCGGTGAATCACCCGAACCTGCGTGTTGAGCCGGTGGTAGAGCAACCTGAAGACGGCTGGCGTGGTCGTACGGGAACCGTGTTAACGGCAGTATTGCAGGATTACGGTACTCTGGCGGAACACGATATCTACATTGCCGGTCGTTTCGAGATGGCAAAAATCGCGCGCGACCTGTTCTGTAATGAGCGTCAGGCACGTGAAGATCGCCTGTTTGGCGACGCGTTCGCGTTCATTTAAGCGCTGTGCGCCGGAGTCCTTCCGGCGCATTCATCACCAACCTTACTTCTTCTAACAGGGTGCAAGCCCGGTCTCACGGCCCCTCTTTTCAGAACATTTTTAGTAAACATGTTTTTCCTATCTATTAACCATAAAACTGATTTTTTGTGACGGGTTTCATTTTGTTTAGTAAACAAAATAGGCAAGCTGTATCGATCACATTGCTGGACATCAACGAGGGAAAACCATGAGGCTCGGACTGGATATCGGCGGGACTAAAATTGAAGCGGTGGTGATTGATAACGCGGGTGAAATTGTTTACCGCGAGCGATGTGCGACACCAAAGCTGAGTTACGGTGATTTTTTCCAGGCCGTGACGGAGATGATTTCTAAGGCCAGACTGGCCGTTAATCAGTCTTTATCGGTGGGTATCGGGGTGCCCGGCGCGGTGGATAGCGAAGGTTTGATTAAGAATTCCAATATCCTGGTGCTGAATCAGCAGGCTTTTTCGCAAGATCTTGAGCGTGCATTAGGAATGCCAGTGCCCGTAACTAATGACGCCAACTGCTTCACACTGTCGGAAGCGATGGACGGTAGCGGACGGGGCTATCGTGTCGTATTTGGCGTTATCCTCGGTACCGGATGCGGCGGTGGACTATGCATCGATAACCGTTTGATCTCTGGACCTAACGCCTGTGCAGGAGAGTGGGGACATAATGCATTGCCGCGCTACCACGAATCTCGGGACGGGGCTGAAGTGACATGCTATTGCGGACAGGTGAACTGTATTGAGAGCTTTATTTCCGGCAGCGGCCTGGAGCGTCAGTATATGAATCACACCGCGCAACATGCGGGTGTGCCACAAATTATGCAACGGGTAGAATCGGGTGATACGGTAGCCTGTTTGTTATGGGAACGCTATTGCGATCAGCTGGCGCGCGCGTTGGCGGGGGTGGTGAATACGCTCGATCCCGATGTTATCGTGCTGGGCGGTGGGGTATCCAATATCACTTTACTGTACTCAGGCTTGCAGGCGCGAGTGGCGCAGTACGTATTTGGTAAACAGTGCCGTACGCCGATCGTTCAGGCCCGACACGGTGACAGCAGCGGCGTACGCGGCGCGGCCTGGCTGGGGGCGCAAAAGGCCAGCGTAAATCAATGAGAGTGACATGACGAAACCTGTACGTATCAGGGACATTGCCGAAGCTTGTGGTGTCTCGGTTGGCGCGGTTTCCCGCGCCCTGAAAGGGCAGCCAGGGCTACGTGAAGATACCCGGCTGCGCATTATTTCTGTGGCGCAGCAGCAGGGTTATGATTTTTCCCGCCTGCGCAGTGACAAGCTCAAGCGAGTCCTGTTTTTGCTTCACCGCCAGCACAATATCAGCCGGGCATTGCCGTTTTACTCGCAGCTGCTGCTGGGGATAGAAGATAACTGTCGTGACCATGGTATTGCGCTGAGCTTTCTCTCCATTGGTCCAGGCGATGCAGTGAGTGAGCAGGTGATGTTGCACCAGCCTGATGCGCTGATCTGCGCGGGATTTTTTGAGCCTGAATTACTTGGCTTGCTGCAACAGATGAAACTGCCGTTGGTGCTGGTGGATCTCTGGGCGCCGGGCCTGCCTTGCGTGAACCCGGACAATACCCAGGGCGGTTATCTGGCCACGCAACATCTGATTGCACAAGGGCGCAGCCGTATCGCTTTTCTTGCCAGTTCGCTTGCGCACTACAGCATCCGTCAGCGCGAGAAGGGCTACCGTCAGGCATTGTATGAGGCCCGTTTGCTGATGCCGCCAGAATACGACGCCGTTGCGCCACCGCTGCTGGATACCGAGCAATCCCTGGTGGAAGCGGTTAATGAGCTTTTCAGGCTGCCGGAGCCGCCTGATGCCATTTTTGCCTATAACGACGCAGCGGCGATGGTTGTTCAGCGGGTGTGTGCGCAGCAGGATATACGTATCCCGGAAGATCTCGCGCTGGTGGGGTTTGATGATATCGATGCTGCGGCCTGGTCACATCCGCCGCTGACCACTATTGCGGTTGATAAAAAGCAACTGGGGCGTGAAGCGCTGCGTTTATTGCTGGAAGAGAAACTGGAAGAGAATCTGCTGTTGCCGGTGCAATTAGTGGTGCGTGGTAGTTCAGGTAAATAAAAAACCCGCCCCTGACAGGCGGGAAGAACGGCAACTAAACCTTTCCCCGTCATAATTCACTCTGCCTCTTTGTTGGCTGCCTTTGCTCACCCCGGTCACATAGTTATCTATGCTCCCGGGGATTCGCTCAGTTGCCGCCGCGATGCAGCGCGAATTATTTAGGGGAATTTATCTTTGATTAAACTCGCTCAAATACCGTCGCGATGCCCTGGCCTAACCCGATACACATCGTCGCCAGGCCAAACTGTACGTCTTTGCGTTCCATCAGATTGAGCAGGGTGGTGCTGATACGCGCCCCGGAGCAACCCAGTGGGTGGCCCAAAGCGATCGCCCCGCCGTTGAGGTTGATCTTCTCGTCTATCTGCTCCATCAGCCCCAGATCTTTAATGCACGGCAGGATCTGAGCGGCAAAGGCTTCGTTCATCTCAAACAAGCCGATGTCGCTGGTGGAGAGTCCCGCTTTTTTCAGCGCCAGCTTTGAGGCCGGAACCGGACCGTAACCCATGATTGACGGGTCGCAGCCAACAACAGCCATCGAACGAATACGGGCACGTGGCGTCAGACCCAGCTCACGGGCGCGACTTTCACTCATGACCAGCATCGCCGCTGCGCCGTCGGAGAGCGCGGAGGAAGTACCGGCAGTGACCGTTCCGCTCACCGGATCGAACGCCGGGCGCAGGGTGGAGAGCGCTTCAACGGTTGTCTCCGGGCGGATAACCTCATCGTAGTTAAACTGCTTCAGCACGCCGTCGGCATCATGACCGCCGGTCGGGATGATTTCGTTTTTAAATGCGCCAGACTGTGTTGCAGCCCAGGCGCGAGCATGTGAGCGTGCGGCGAAGGCATCCTGCATTTCACGACTGATACCGTGCATACGCGAGAGCATTTCTGCCGTCAGCCCCATCATCCCCGCAGCTTTTGCTACGTTGCGGCTCATGCCTGGATGGAAATCAACGCCGTGGCTCATTGGTACATGGCCCATATGCTCCACGCCACCAATCAGGCACGCCTGAGCATCACCGGTCATGATCATGCGCGCAGCGTCGTGCAGCGCCTGCATCGAGGAACCGCACAGGCGGTTGACGGTGACCGCCGGAACGGAGTGCGGAATTTCTGCCAGCAGCGCGGCGTTACGGGCAATGTTGAAACCCTGCTCCAGCGTTTGCTGCACACAGCCCCAGTAAATGTCATCCAGCGCGGTTGGCTCCAGCGCCGGATTACGCGCCAGCAGGCTACGCATTAAGTGTGCGGAGAGATCTTCTGCCCGTACGTTACGAAACGCGCCCCCTTTTGAACGGCCCATCGGGGTACGGATCGCATCAACAATTACAACCTGTTCCATTGTGACTCCTTAAGCCGTTTTCAGGCTGCCAACCGGGCGGGCAGGCTCAACCTGGGGATAATACGGTTCGTTATGGCGCGCCTTATCACGCAGACCAGCCGGAACTTCATACAGCGCTCCGAGGTGCTGATACTGCTGAGCCATATCGAGATACTTCGCGCTGCCGAGCGTATCCAGCCAGCGGAACGCACCGCCGTGGAACGGAGGGAAGCCCAGGCCATACACCAGCGCCATATCGGCTTCTGCCGGGCTGGCGATAATGCCTTCTTCCAGGCACCGTACCACTTCGTTGACCATTGGGATCATCATGCGAGCGATAATCTCTTCATCACTGAATTCGCGTTTCGGCTGGCTGATATCTGCCAGCAAACCGTCAACGGCGGCATCTTCTTCTTTCTTCGGCTTGCCCTTGTTGTCTTCTTTATAACGCCAGAATCCAAGACCGTTTTTCTGTCCGAAACGGTTAGCATCAAACAGGGCGTCTATCGCGTCGCGATAATCTTTCTGCATACGCTGAGGGAAGCCTGCGGACATCACTGCCTGCGCGTGATGTGCGGTATCAATTCCCACCACGTCCAGCAGATAAGCCGGGCCCATCGGCCAGCCAAACTGTTTTTCCATGACTTTGTCGACTTTGCGGAAATCCGCCCCATCGCGCAGCAACTGGCTGAAACCGGCAAAATATGGGAACAGCACGCGGTTCACGAAGAAACCGGGGCAATCGTTGACCACAATTGGCGTTTTGCCCATCTGGCTTGCCCACGCGACAACTTTGGCGATGGTTTCATCCGAGCTTTTCTCGCCGCGAATGATCTCAACCAGTGGCATGCGATGTACTGGGTTAAAGAAGTGCATCCCACAGAAGTTTTCCGGGCGCTTGAGCGCGCTGGCCAGCTCGTTGATTGGGATGGTAGAGGTATTCGACGCTAGTACGGTGTCCGGGCGAACTTTGTCTTCAGTCTCCGCCAGCACCGCTTTTTTCACTTTCGGGTTTTCTACGACCGCTTCAACCACCACATCCACACGCTCAAAACCGCTATAGTCGAGGGTTGGATGAATAGTGGAAATCACGCCCGCCATTTTCAGACCGTCAATTTTGCCGCGCTCAAGCTGTTTGTTCAGCAGTTTGGCCGCTTCGGTCATGCCCAGCGTTAATGATTTGTCGTTGATATCTTTCATCACAACCGGCACGCCTTTCCAGGCTGACTGGTAAGCGATGCCACCGCCCATAATGCCTGCACCCAGCACTGCCGCTTGCTTTGGTGCTTCAATATTTTTGGTGAGCTTTTTGGCTTTGGCTTTCACGAACTGATCGTTAAGGAAGATCCCAACCAGCGCGCGAGCTTCACTGGTGTGCGCCAGTGGCACAAAGCTCTTATTTTCCAGATTCAGCGCTTCTTCACGGCCAAAACGAGCCGCTGCTTCAATGGTTTTTACCGCGGTAATCGGTGCGGGATAATGCTTACCTGCCGTCTGCGCCACCATGCCTTTGGCGATGGTAAAGCTCATAGCCGCTTCAATTTTGCTGAGTTTCAACGGCTCCAGCTTCGGCTGACGTTTGGCTTTCCAGTCAAGGTCGCCGTTAATCGCCTGACGTAATACGGCAATCGCGCCATCAAGCAGTTTGTCTTGCTTCACCACGCCATCGACCAGGCCGATTTTTAGCGCCTGGTCAGCGCCAACATCTTTACCTGCCGCAATAATTTCCAGCGCGCTGTCCGCGCCCAGCATACGTGGCATACGCACGGAGCCGCCAAAGCCCGGCATAATGCCCAGTTTGGTTTCCGGCAGACCGATGCGCAGGTCTGGTGTTGCCAGACGATAATCGGTTGCCAGGACACACTCGCAGCCACCGCCCAGCGCGTAACCGTTTACCGCAGAGAGGGTCGGAACAGGCAGATCTTCGAGGCGGTTAAAGACGCTGTTGGCAAAATGCAGCCACTGGCTTAACTGTTCTTCAGGCACGAGGAACAGTGAAAGGAATTCGGTGATATCGGCACCAACAATAAAGGCTGCTTTGTTAGAACGCAGCAGCAGCCCTCTTAAATTCGGTTGTTTTTCCAGCACATCAAGCGCATGGCCCAGGCTGGCAACGGTGGCCGTGTCGAGTTTATTGACCGAACCAGGGGCATCGAACACCAGTTCGGCGATGCCATCTTCCAGCCAGTCGAGGTACAGGGTGTCGCCTTTGTAAAGCATGTCAGTCTCCTGAATCCGCAAGGTGATCTGGTCATACCAGATGGATCGAAGTGTGTATTTTGTGTTAAAAAAATGCAAATTAATGTTTAAAGAAATGACGATTCGATCACGCTCGGCAGAAATCACGCACTCACAAAGCGATGTGCTAAGATGCGGAGACTTGAGGTCAAAAAAACAGAAGGATAGAAAATGGAATCACTGGCCGCACTCTATAAAAATCATATCGTTACCTTACAAGAACGGACGCGCGATGCGCTGGAGCGCTTCAAGCTGGATGCGTTACTTATTCACTCAGGTGAGCTGATTAACGTCTTTCTCGACGATCATCCATATCCGTTTAAGGTTAATCCGCAGTTCAAAGCCTGGGTGCCTGTAACGCAGGTTCCTAACTGCTGGTTGCTGGTGGATGGCGTGAACAAGCCGAAACTGTGGTTCTACCTGCCGGTCGATTACTGGCACAACGTTGAGCCGCTGCCGACCTCCTTCTGGACGGAAGAAATTGAGATCATCGCGCTGCCAAAAGCGGATGGTATTGGTAGTCAACTGCCTGCGGCTCGCGGCAATATCGGTTACATTGGTCCGGTTCCGGAACGCGCACTGCAGCTGGATATCGCGGCCAGCAACATCAACCCGAAAGGGGTGATCGACTACCTGCACTATTACCGCGCCTATAAAACAGATTACGAACTGGCCTGTATGCGCGAAGCGCAGAAAATGGCGGTGAATGGACACCGTGCCGCGGAAGAAGCGTTCCGTTCCGGAATGAGCGAGTTTGACATCAACCTCGCTTACCTGACGGCTACCGGTCATCGTGACACCGACGTGCCGTACAGCAATATCGTTGCACTTAACGAGCATGCTTCGGTTCTGCATTACACCAAGCTGGATCATCAGGCTCCGTCTGAAATCCGCAGCTTCCTGCTGGACGCGGGTGCGGAATATAACGGCTATGCGGCAGACCTGACGCGTACCTGGTCGGCGAAAAGCGACAGCGACTATGCGCATCTGGTGAAAGATGTGAATGACGAGCAACTGGCGCTGATTGCCACGATGAAAGCAGGCACCAGCTATGTGGATTACCACATTCAGTTCCATCAGCGCATCGCGAAACTGCTGCGTAAGCATCAAATCATCACCGATATGAGTGAAGAGGCGATGGTAGAAAACGATCTTACCGGGCCGTTTATGCCGCACGGCATTGGTCACCCGCTGGGTCTGCAGGTGCATGATGTTGCTGGCTTTATGCAGGATGATACGGGCACACACCTTGCCGCGCCGTCGAAGTATCCTTATCTGCGTTGCACCCGCGTTTTGCAACCGGGCATGGTTCTGACCATCGAACCGGGCATCTACTTTATTGAATCGCTGTTGGCACCGTGGCGTGAAGGGCAATTCAGCAAACACTTCAATTGGCAAAAAATCGAAGCCCTGAAGCCGTTCGGCGGGATTCGTATTGAAGACAACGTGGTGGTCCACGAGAGCAATATTGAAAACATGACGCGGGATTTGAAACTGGCGTAATGGACAGTTGGTTAATCCCTGCGGCGCCGGTTAGCGTCGTTGAAGAGATCAAAAAAAGCCGCTTCATTACGTTGCTCGCCCATACGGACGGTGTAGAAGCGGCGAAAGCGTTTGTTGAGTCAGTCAGAGCGGAACACCCGGATGCACGTCATCATTGTGTGGCGTGGGTGGCGGGTGCGCCCAATGACTCGCAACAGCTGGGATTTTCAGACGATGGCGAACCGGCGGGTACCGCAGGCAAACCGATGCTCGCTCAACTGATGGGGAGCGGCGTTGGTGAGATTACTGCGGTGGTGGTGCGCTACTACGGCGGTATCCTTCTCGGTACGGGGGGGTTGGTAAAAGCCTACGGTGGTGGTGTGAATCAGGCGCTGCGCCAGTTAACGACACAGCGCAAGACGCCATTAACCGAATATACTTTGCAGTGTGAGTACGGCCAACTGGCAGGCATTGAAACACTGTTGGGGCAGTTTGACGGTAAAATCGTTTTCAGTGATTACCAGGCATTCGTTCTGCTTCGGGTAGCACTTCCTTATGCGAAAGTGGATGAATTTTCAGCAAAGCTGGCGGATTTTAGTCGTGGTTCATTGCAATTGTTATCGATTGCAGAATAATCCCCACCTCATTTTAAAGAACTAAGGAAGCGGCAGAGATGCATTTTCGCGCCATCACCCGAATCGTTGGACTACTGGTCATCTTATTTTCGGGAACGATGATCATCCCCGGACTGGTAGCACTTATCTACCGTGATGGTGCGGGTCGTGCATTTACCCAAACTTTCTTCGTTGCTCTGGCTATCGGCTCCATGCTGTGGTGGCCAAACCGTAAAGAGAAGGGCGAACTGAAATCCCGTGAAGGGTTTCTGATTGTCGTCTTATTCTGGACCGTGCTGGGGAGCGTGGGTGCGTTGCCGTTCATTTTTGCGGAAAGTCCTAACCTCACGATCACCGATGCTTTTTTTGAATCCTTTTCCGGGTTAACAACCACAGGTGCGACGACGCTGGTGGGGCTGGATTCACTGCCGCATGCCATTCTCTTTTATCGCCAGATGCTGCAATGGTTCGGTGGGATGGGGATCATCGTGCTGGCGGTGGCTATCCTGCCTATTCTTGGCGTGGGTGGCATGCAGCTCTATCGTGCAGAAATGCCGGGGCCGCTGAAAGATAACAAAATGCGCCCACGTATTGCCGAAACGGCGAAAACCTTGTGGCTCATCTATGTGCTATTGACGGTTGCGTGTGCGCTGGCGCTGTGGTTTGCCGGCATGCCTGCCTTTGACGCCATTGGGCACAGCTTCGCCACCATTGCTATCGGCGGCTTTTCCACACACGATGCCAGTGTGGGGTATTTCGACAGCCCCACGATTAACACGATTGTTGCTATCTTCCTGCTGATCTCCGGTTGTAACTATGGCCTGCACTTCTCTTTATTAAGCGGGCGTAGTCTGAAGGTCTACTGGCGCGATCCGGAATTCCGCATGTTTATCGGGGTGCAGCTAACGCTGGTGGCCGTCTGTACGCTGGTGTTGTGGATACATAATACCTATGGGTCGGCGCTCACGACGATCAACCAGGCATTTTTCCAGGTGGTATCGATGGCGACGACCGCCGGATTTACTACGGACAGTATTGCTCGCTGGCCGTTGTTCCTGCCGGTGCTGCTACTGTGTTCTGCGTTTATTGGTGGCTGTGCCGGGTCAACGGGCGGTGGCTTGAAGGTGATTCGTATCTTGTTACTGTTCAAACAGGGTAACCGCGAACTGAAGCGACTGGTTCACCCCAATGCGGTCTATAGCATTAAGTTGGGCAACCGAGCGTTGCCGGAACGAATCCTTGAAGCGGTATGGGGCTTCTTTTCTGCCTATGCGCTGGTCTTTATTATCAGTATGCTGGCAATTATTGCGACCGGTGTGGATGACTTCTCTGCGTTTGCCTCAGTTGTGGCGACGCTGAATAACCTCGGGCCTGGGCTGGGGGTTGTTGCCGACAATTTTGCCAGCATGAACCCGGTGGCGAAATGGATCCTGATTGCCAACATGCTGTTTGGTCGTCTGGAGGTCTTTACTCTGCTGGTGCTCTTTACCCCTACTTTCTGGCGTGAATAATGGAGTAACACGTGAAAACACTGATTCTTTTTTCTTCCCGGGACGGACAAACGCGCGAAATCGCTGAGTATCTGGCTTCTGAACTTAAAGAGCTGGGTGTCTGGGCAGATGTCATGAATTTGCATCGTACCGAAGAGCCTGAGTGGAAAAATTATGACAGTGTGGTGATTGGTGCATCAATTCGCTATGGCCATTACCATTCTGCATTTCAGGAATTTGTGAAAAAGCATGCCACGCAGCTGAATACGATGCCGAGTGCGTTTTACTCTGTAAACCTGGTTGCCCGTAAACCGGAGAAACGCACACCGCAAACTAATAGCTATGCGCGTAAGTTTCTGATGAGTTCACCGTGGCGACCAGACCACAGTGCAGTCATTGCGGGTGCTTTGTTGTATCCCCGCTATCGCTGGTATGACCGCGTCATGATCCAACTGATTATGAAGATGTCAGGTGGTGAAACGGATACGAAGAAAGAAGTGATCTATACCGACTGGGAACAGGTGGCGGGATTTGCCCGGGAAATTGCCCAATTAACCAACAAAACGTTGTTAAAATAAACGCAAAGAATAAAAAACACGCACTTGGAAAATTATTTTAAATTTCCCCTTGTCAGCCTGAAATAACTCCCTATAATGCGCCTCCACTGACACGGAACAACGGCACGCAAGC
>NZ_JAOWIG010000060.1:0-2762 GCF_030332245.1 Citrobacter sp. Cy070 | reverse complement strand
ACTGCGGCCTGAGTTTTTTAAATGGCGGAAAATCGTGTTGAGGCCAACGCCCATAATGCGGGCGGTTGCCCGGCATCCAACGCCATTCATGGCCATATCAATGATTTTCTGGTGCGTACCGGGTTGAGAAGCGGTGTAAGTGAACTGCAGTTGCCATGTTTTACGGCAGTGAGAGCAGAGATAGCGCTGATGTCCGGCAGTGCTTTTGCCGTTACGCACCACCCCGTCAGTAGCTGAACAGGAGGGACAGCTGATAGAAACAGAAGCCACTGGAGCACCTCAAAAACACCATCATACACTAAATCAGTAAGTTGGCAGCATCACCGGTTATCAGAACCTTTTACACCATCAAAGATCCCCAGATACTCATTTATTGAGTCTGCAATTTTTTGGTTAGAGGCTGTGACAAGATGGATTTCTCTTCCTTTGCGTTTTTCTGTTTTTAAATAATCTATTAGATTATGTCTGTAACAGAATGAGTCTGCATTTTGCGTTACAGTTTCTGTAACGAAGCGTTTAAAAGATGTTTTCCCATCAAATAAGGCCTTAGTTAAGCCAATTATTTTAATTGGTTTTTTGAATAATATTGACACAATGCCTTCATGTAGTGTGTCAGTTTTAGACAAAGTGCCGTCTAAATCGACAACAAGAGGCACATTTATGTCGATAGCATCAAATGGCTTGGTGGACATTTACATTCCTTGGCTAAGCAGAATCTACACCGATTCTCAATAGAGAAGTATCGAAAACATTATTAACTGATTATTTTATACAAACTTAGTTATATTTTAAAGAAAAAGATAGTCCTTGAGCCAGAGTTTAACCAACAGTGCTTGTTGAGATCAGGTTATGGCTTCGATGCAGGGTTTTGCGATAGTATGTTAGAAATTACACGAGTAACGCATCTGCTCGTTAGATCACCTGACAGGAGTACATAATGTCTAAGCAACAAATCGGCGTCGTTGGTATGGCTGTGATGGGGCGCAACCTTGCGCTCAACATCGAAAGCCGTGGTTACACCGTGTCCGTTTTCAACCGCTCACGTGAAAAAACGGAAGAGGTTATCGCCGAGAATCCGGGGAAAAAACTGGTTCCTTACTATACGGTAAAAGAGTTTGTTGAATCCCTTGAAACACCTCGTCGTATCCTGTTAATGGTGAAAGCGGGTGCTGGCACTGATGCAGCTATCGACTCCCTGAAACCTTATCTGGATAAAGGTGACATCATCATTGATGGCGGTAATACGTTTTTCCAGGACACTATCCGTCGTAACCGTGAGCTCTCCGCTGAAGGTTTTAACTTTATCGGAACCGGCGTCTCTGGTGGTGAAGAAGGTGCGCTGAAAGGCCCATCCATCATGCCGGGTGGCCAGAAAGAAGCTTATGAACTGGTAGCGCCAATCCTGACCAAAATCGCAGCGGTTGCGGAAGATGGTGAGCCGTGTGTGACGTATATTGGTGCCGATGGTGCAGGTCACTACGTGAAGATGGTACACAACGGCATTGAATATGGTGATATGCAGCTGATTGCTGAAGCCTATTCATTGTTGAAAGGTGGTCTGAACCTGAGCAACGAAGAACTGGCCAGCACCTTTACCGAGTGGAATAACGGTGAGCTGAGCAGCTATCTGATCGACATCACCAAAGATATCTTCACCAAAAAAGATGAAGATGGTAAATATTTGGTGGATTTCATTCTGGATGAAGCGGCAAACAAAGGTACCGGTAAATGGACCAGCCAAAGCTCTCTGGATCTCGGTGAACCGCTGTCTCTGATCACTGAATCTGTATTTGCACGTTACATCTCTTCGCTGAAAGATCAGCGTGTCGCTGCCTCTAAAGTCCTGTCTGGACCTAAAGCTCAGCTTGCGGGTGATAAGGCAGAATTTATTGAGAAAGTACGTCGTGCACTGTACCTCGGTAAGATCGTTTCTTATGCTCAGGGCTTCTCACAGCTGCGTGCCGCATCCGACGAGCATAACTGGGATCTGAATTACGGCGAGATTGCAAAAATCTTCCGTGCGGGCTGTATTATTCGCGCGCAGTTCCTGCAGAAAATCACCGATGCCTACGCTAAAAATCCAGGTATCGCGAACCTGCTGCTCGACCCGTACTTCAAGAACATTGCCGATGAATACCAACAGGCACTGCGTGATGTGGTAGCGTATGCCGTGCAGAATGGTATCCCGGTACCGACATTCTCTGCTGCTGTCGCTTACTACGACAGTTATCGTGCAGAAGTATTGCCCGCTAACCTGATTCAGGCCCAGCGTGACTACTTCGGCGCGCATACTTACAAACGTACTGATAAAGAAGGTGTTTTCCATACCGAATGGATGGAATAAGTCTTCTGATAGTCACTGGCCCGGTTCTCTAACCGGGCTTTTTTATCTTAAATCTGGGTAATGACTCCAACTTATTGATAGTGTTTTATGTTCAGATAATGCCCGATGACTTTGTCATGCAGCTCCACCGATTTTGAGAACGACAGCGACTTCCGTCCCAGCCGTGCCAGGTGCTGCCTCAGATTCAGGTTATGCCGCTCAATTCGCTGCGTATATCGCTTGCTGATTACGTGCAGCTTTCCCTTCAGGCGGGATTCATACAGCGGCCAGCCATCCGTCATCCATATCACCACGTCAAAGGGTGACAGCAGGCTCATAAGACGCCCCAGCGTCGCCATAGTGCGTTCACCGAATACGTGCGCAACAACCGTCTTCCGGAGACTGTCATACGCGTAAAACAGCCAGCGCTGGCGCGATT
>NZ_JAOWIG010000059.1:0-64748 GCF_030332245.1 Citrobacter sp. Cy070 | reverse complement strand
TATGCGCGAGGTTACCGACTGCGGCCTGAGTTTTTTAAGTGACGTAAAATCGTGTTGAGGCCAACGCCCATAATGCGGGCAGTTGCCCGGCATCCAACGCCATTCNTGGCCATATCAATGATTTTCTGGTGCGTACCGGGTTGAGAAGCGGTGTAAGTGAACTGCAGTTGCCATGTTTTACGGCAGTGAGAGCAGAGATAGCGCTGATGTCCGGCGGTGCTTTTGCCGTTACGCACCACCCCGTCAGTAGCTGAACAGGAGGGACAGCTGATAGAAACAGAAGCCACTGGAGCACCTCAAAAACACCATCATACACTAAATCAGTAAGTTGGCAGCATCACCCAATAACTGAAAACAAATATGCTCAAATATGTCAAATCGTGAAAAGTATGTAATCCACACGCTGATTTATTTTATACAACCATAAAAATTCAGCACAATTCGCTCAAAGTTCAGGAGATTTTTTCCGCCGAGTGGGGGCATTTGTGGGGGATGGGGTTGACATCAATCTTCATATCCAGTACCACTAAAAGCATATCGCATTCGCCTGGAGCTTGATTGATGACTTACATTGCTCGTTTTAACGGTCTACTACTACTAAACGCATTCTCATTGCGCGGTAGACTGGTGGACGACATTCAGCATTAAGTCAGCTCCAGTTAAGACAAAAACCCGCGCCATTGCGCGGGTTTTTTTATGCTCGAAGCAAGGCGCCCTAAACACCAAGGACTTAAACCATGAGCCAGCAAGTCATTATTTTCGATACCACCTTACGCGATGGTGAACAGGCGTTACAGGCAAGCCTGAGTGTGAAAGAAAAACTGCAGATAGCTCTGGCCCTCGAGCGTATGGGCGTTGACGTGATGGAAGTGGGTTTCCCGGTCTCTTCTCCAGGTGACTTTGAGTCCGTACAAACCATCGCTCGTCAGGTTAAGAACAGCCGTGTGTGTGCCTTAGCCCGCTGCGTAGAAAAAGATATCGACGTTGCTGCGGAATCGCTGAAGGTCGCTGAGGCTTTCCGAATTCATACCTTTATCGCCACCTCGCCGATGCATATCGCGACGAAATTACGCAGCACGCTGGATGAAGTGATCGAACGAGCAATCTATATGGTTAAGCGTGCGCGTAATTATACAGATGACGTGGAGTTCTCATGTGAAGATGCGGGACGTACTCCTATCGCCGATCTGGCCCGCGTGGTCGAAGCCGCCATTAACGCCGGTGCCAAAACCATCAATATCCCTGATACCGTCGGTTACACCATGCCATTTGAGTTTGGTGGAATCATTTCTGGCCTGTATGAACGCGTACCGAATATCGATAAAGCCATCATCTCCGTGCACACCCATGATGATTTAGGTCTGGGCGTTGGCAACGCGCTGGCGGCCGTTCACGCCGGTGCTCGCCAGGTGGAAGGCGCAATGAACGGTATCGGCGAACGCGCCGGTAACTGCTCACTGGAAGAAGTGATCATGGCGATCAAAGTACGCAAAGATATTCTGAACGTACAGACCCGCATTAATCACCAGGAAATTTGGCGTACCAGTCAGTTAGTCAGCCAAATCTGCAACATGCCTATCCCGGCCAACAAAGCGATTGTTGGTAGCGGCGCGTTTGCCCACTCTTCCGGCATCCATCAGGACGGCGTACTGAAAAATCGTGAAAACTACGAAATCATGACGCCTGAATCCATCGGCCTGAACCAGGTACAGTTAAACCTGACCTCCCGTTCCGGACGCGCTGCGGTAAAACACCGTATGGACGAGATGGGATATAAAGAAAATGAATACAACCTGGACAACCTGTACGACGCCTTCCTGAAACTGGCGGATAAAAAAGGTCAGGTATTTGATTACGACCTGGAAGCACTGGCCTTTATTAACAAACAGCAAGAAGAGCCAGAGCATTTCCGTCTGGATTACTTCAGCGTGCAGTCCGGCTCAAATGACATCGCCACCGCCTCCGTCAAGCTGGCCTGCGGTGAAGAAGTGAAAGCCGAAGCGGCGAACGGTAACGGCCCGGTCGATGCCATTTATCAGGCCATCAACCGTGTTACCGAATACAACATTGAACTGGTGAAATATAGCCTGACCGCCAAAGGGCACGGTAAAGATGCGCTGGGTCAGGTGGATATCGTCGCCAACTATAACGGTCGCCGCTTCCACGGCGTCGGTCTGGCAACGGATATCGTCGAATCTTCCGCGAAAGCGATGGTCCATGTGCTGAACAACATCTGGCGCGCTGAAGAAGTCGAAAAAGAATTGCAACGCAAAGCTCAGAACAACGAGAACAACAAGGAAACCGTGTGATGTCGAAGAATTATCATATTGCTGTTTTGCCGGGTGACGGTATTGGCCCGGAAGTGATGGCGCAAGCCTTGAAGGTACTGGACGCAATCCGCAACCGTTTTAACATGCGCATTACCACCAGCCACTACGATGTGGGTGGTGCGGCCATTGATAACCACGGCCAGCCGCTGCCGCCTGCGACGGTTGAAGGCTGTGAGCAAGCTGACGCCATTTTGTTTGGCTCCGTTGGCGGCCCGAAATGGGAACATCTGCCGCCTAACCAGCAACCCGAGCGTGGTGCGCTGCTGCCGTTGCGTAAGCACTTCAAATTATTCAGTAACCTGCGTCCGGCGAAGTTGTACCAGGGGCTGGAAGCCTTTTGCCCGCTGCGCGCCGACATTGCAGCTAACGGTTTCGACATCCTGTGCGTACGTGAACTGACCGGCGGGATCTACTTCGGTCAGCCAAAAGGCCGCGAAGGCAGCGGACAACATGAAAAAGCGTTTGATACCGAGGTTTATCACCGTTTCGAGATCGAACGTATTGCGCGTATCGCGTTTGAATCCGCTCGCCAGCGTCGCCGTAAAGTCACATCGATTGATAAAGCGAACGTACTGCAAACATCGATTCTGTGGCGCGAAATCGTCAATGAAATTGCGAATGAATATCCGGACGTTGAACTGGCGCATATGTACATCGACAACGCGACGATGCAATTGATCAAAGATCCCTCCCAGTTCGACGTGTTGCTGTGCTCTAACCTGTTTGGTGACATTCTGTCTGACGAATGCGCCATGATCACGGGCTCAATGGGGATGTTGCCGTCTGCCAGCCTGAATGAGCAGGGTTTTGGCCTGTACGAGCCCGCTGGCGGTTCTGCACCCGATATCGCAGGGAAGAATATTGCCAATCCTATCGCGCAAATCCTGTCGCTGGCGCTGCTGTTGCGTTACAGCCTGGATGCCAATGATGCGGCAACCGCCATTGAGAGCGCCATCAACCGCGCATTAGAAGAAGGTATTCGCACCGGTGACTTAGCCCGTGGCGCTGCCGCAGTCAGTACCGATGAGATGGGCAATATCATCGCTCGCTACGTCGCTGAAGGGGTGTAATCATGGCCAAGACGTTATACGAAAAATTGTTTAATGCGCACGTCGTCTTTGAGGCGCAAAACGAAACCCCGCTGTTGTATATCGACAGACATCTGGTGCATGAAGTGACCTCTCCGCAGGCGTTTGATGGGCTGCGTGCGCATGGCCGCCAGGTGCGCCAGCCGGGTAAAACCTTTGCCACCATGGACCACAACGTTTCGACACAAACGAAAGACATTAACGCCTCCGGCGAGATGGCGCGTATTCAGATGCAGGAATTGATCAAAAACTGTAATGAATTTGGCGTCGAACTGTACGACCTGAATCATCCGTATCAGGGGATCGTCCACGTAATGGGGCCTGAACAAGGCGTGACGTTGCCGGGTATGACCATCGTCTGCGGCGACTCCCACACCGCCACCCACGGCGCGTTCGGCGCGTTGGCCTTTGGTATTGGCACCTCTGAAGTTGAACACGTGCTGGCGACGCAGACCCTGAAACAAGGGCGCGCCAAAACCATGAAGATTGAAGTCAACGGCAAAGCAGCCCCTGGCATTACCGCCAAAGATATCGTGCTGGCGATTATCGGTAAAACCGGTAGCGCGGGCGGCACCGGGCACGTGGTTGAGTTTTGCGGCGAAGCCATTCGCGAACTGAGCATGGAAGGCCGTATGACCCTGTGTAACATGGCCATTGAAATGGGTGCCAAAGCGGGTCTGGTCGCACCGGATAAAACCACCTTTAACTATGTGCAAGGGCGTTTACACGCACCGAAAGGCGAAGATTTTACCCACGCGGTTGAGTACTGGAAAACGCTGAAAACCGACGATGGTGCCACCTTTGATACCGTCGTCACCCTGCAGGCAGAAGAGATCGCGCCGCAAGTCACCTGGGGAACGAACCCGGGTCAGGTCATCTCGGTAAACGATAATATTCCCGACCCGGCATCATTTACCGATCCGGTGGAACGCGCATCGGCTGAGAAAGCGTTGGCTTACATGGGATTAAAACCGGGCATTCCGTTAACAGAAGTTGCTATCGATAAAGTGTTCATCGGTTCCTGCACCAACTCGCGTATTGAAGATTTACGCGCCGCAGCGGAAATCGCCAAAGGCCGTAAAGTCGCACCGGGCGTACAGGCGCTGGTGGTGCCGGGTTCTGGTCCGGTGAAAGCGCAAGCGGAAGCAGAAGGTCTGGATAAGATTTTTATCGAAGCTGGGTTTGAATGGCGTTTACCGGGCTGTTCGATGTGTCTGGCGATGAACAATGACCGCCTGAATCCGGGTGAGCGCTGTGCCTCCACCAGCAACCGTAACTTTGAAGGCCGTCAGGGCCGTGGTGGTCGCACGCATTTAGTCAGCCCGGCCATGGCCGCCGCAGCCGCCGTTACCGGTCATTTTGCCGACATTCGCAGCATCAAATAAGGAAACTACCATGGCAGAGAAATTTACCCAGCATACCGGCCTGGTTGTCCCACTGGATGCCGCCAACGTTGATACCGACGCCATTATTCCCAAACAGTTTTTGCAGAAGGTGACGCGTACCGGTTTTGGCGCCCATCTGTTCAACGACTGGCGTTTTCTGGACGAAAAAGGTCAACAGCCTAATCCTGAGTTCGTGCTGAACTTCCCGGAATATAAAGGCGCGTCCATTCTGCTCGCGCGGGAAAACTTTGGCTGCGGCTCTTCTCGCGAACATGCGCCGTGGGCGCTGACCGATTACGGTTTTAAAGTGGTGATCGCCCCAAGCTTCGCCGACATCTTCTACGGTAACAGCTTCAATAACCAACTGCTGCCGGTCACCCTGAGCGATGCGCAGGTGGATGAACTGTTTGCGCAGGTGTTAGCCAATCCGGGGATTAAATTTGAAGTGGATCTGGAAGCGCAGGAAGTGAAAGCGGGCGATAAGTCTTACAGCTTTAAAATCGACGACTTCCGCCGTCACTGCATGCTGAATGGTCTCGACAGCATCGGGCTGACGCTGCAGCATGAAGCGGCTATCACCGAGTACGAAAACGAGCAGCCAGCGTTTATGCGCTAGTCTTTTGTTATACCGGATGCGCTGCGCTTATCCGGCCTACATATGCGCTCCAATTGTAGGCCGGATAAGGCGTTTACGCCGCCATCCGGCACTTTATAAATCAAACATCCTTCACCCGCCCGGTCATCACCAACGTAACCACTGAAATCGCCGCGATTACCCAGTAAACGGCAAAATGTCCGTAACTTTGTGCAACAGCACCCTGAATCACCCCCGCCAGAATGACGCCGGTCGAAATACTGTTGGTAAATAATGTGGTCGCTGAACCCGCGCGTCCGGGCATCAGATCCTGAAACCACAGCATGCCTATCCCAGCGACAATACCGATGAATACGGCGTTAAACAGTTGCAATATAAGCAGAGCCGTATGGCTATGAAAGAAGATCAGCCCCAGATAAAACAGCACGCCGGCCGCCACGGCGACGATCATCATTCGCCGTTTACCAAAGTGTTTCACGTAGTAGCCCGCCAGAATCATCGCCGGAATTTCCAGCCCGGCAGCCGTCCCCATTAAAATGCCCGCCAGCTTATCGGGCAGCCCTAAATCCTGGCTAATCCACAGCGGCATATCGATGATGTACATGGTATTGCAGGTCCACATCAGCGTGGAGGCAATAAACAGCATCCGCACATTTTTGTCCTGCCAACCGCCGGTTTGTTCCAGCGGCACGTCAACGGACTGCGCCACCCGAGCGACAGACGGCAGTATCAGCGCAATCAGCACCAGGCTAATGGCAAAAATCCCTGCGGCAATGGAAAACATCGCCGTAAAGCCGTAATTCAGCGCCAGCATGAAGGCCAGCGGCGGTCCGATCACCCAGGCCAGCGAAAGCTGCGCACGCATCACCGAACTAAACATCACTACTTCACGCGCGGAGTTATCCGCATATTCCCGCGCCAGCGCAAACAACTGCGGCATGGCGGTATTCGCCAGCGAGGCCAGCAGCACACCGCAGGTGATCAACGTGAGATAATGGCGATTAAACGCAAACAGCAGCGCGTTGCCAATCGCCATCAGGCAGCAAAACATGATCAGCTTGCGCCGATCGCCCTGGCTGTCGGATCGTTTTGCAAGCCCGAGGCTAACCACGATCCCGGCAATCGCATTGACGGTGTAAAACAGCCCGACCCAAAATGGTTGCGCACCGACTTCACGGCTCAGGAACAGACTCAGGGTGGGTGCCTGCAATGCCCCTGCCACGCCCATCATAAAAGCGACCAGCATAAATGCCGCGTAAACGCCGTTGAGGCGCCGTCCCATGGTCATAATCCAGAGCATTGTTATCCCTATTGGTTGGGCTGATACGAAAAAAGCCAGCAGAAAAAATCTGCTGGCGGGTGATTTTACACCAATACTCAGTCACACATGATGTCTGCAATGCGTAATTCAGAGGTCAGGCTGTCACCTCCCACTGCATCAGTTCTTCGAGCATCTTTAAGCGCTGCGGTGCGCTCAGGCAAGCCAACCAGGACGTTTTTTCCGTCGCGGTAAAGTACTTCATATAGAACTGACGCATAGATGACCCCTTCGTTGTCTCATCGCTTCATCGGAATCTATTATTGGCTTAATATAGGGATAATAAAATTGCTGAATTTTTCGCAGGAGTTCCCCTTTTATGTCTTCTGGTCGTTTGCAACAACAGTTCATCCGTCTGTGGCAATGCTGTGACGGCAAAACGCAAGACACCACGCTGAACGAGCTGGCAGAGCTGCTTAGCTGCTCGCGCCGCCATATGCGTACCCTGCTTAATACCATGCAGGAGCGCGGTTGGTTAACGTGGGAAGCCGAGGTTGGACGCGGTAAACGCTCACGCCTGACATTCCTCTACACCGGGCTGGCGCTCCAGCAGCAACGCGCAGAAGACCTGCTGGAACAGGATCGCATCGATCAACTGGTGCAACTGGTCGGTGACAAAACGGCCGTCCGGCAGATGCTGGTTTCCCACCTCGGCCGCAGCTTTCGCCAGGGTCGGCACATCATGCGCGTTCTCTATTATCGTCCCATGCGCAACCTGCTACCTGGTACGGCGCTACGCCGCTCCGAAACCCATATCGCCCGACAAATCTTCAGCGCCTTAATACGGGTAAATGAGGAAAATGGGGAACTGGAAGCGGACATTGCCCATCACTGGCAGCAGATTTCACCTTTACACTGGCGATTCTTCCTGCGCCCGGGGATCCATTTTCATCACGGTCGTGAGCTGGAGATGGACGATGTGATCACCTCATTGACCCGAATTAACACGTTGCCTCTGTACTCGCACATTACACAAATCGTCTCTCCCACGGCCTGGACGCTGGATATCCATCTGTCTCAGCCCGACCGTTGGCTTCCCTGGTTATTGGGGCAAGTCCCCGCCATGATCCTGCCGCGAGAATGGGAAACGCTGAATAACTTCTCCAGCCACCCGATTGGTACTGGCCCATATGCGGTGATGAGAAACACCAATAACCAGCTGAAAATTCACGCATTTGATGATTACTTTGGTTACCGGGCGCTGATCGACGAAGTGAACGTTTGGGTGTTACCTGACATCGGCGAAGAGCCAGGCGGCGGTTTGACGCTAAAAGGTCCCACAGAGGATGAAAAGGCGATTGAAAGTCGCCTCGAAGAAGGTTGCTACTACCTGCTGTTTGATGCACGATCCCACCGCGGCGCAAATCAGGAGGTCCGCGAGTGGGCTAGCCGCGTACTCTCGCCAACCCATTTAATTTGCCACGCCGACGAACAGTATCAGCGACTGTGGTTCCCCGCCTACGGCTTACTGCCTCGCTGGCATCACGCCAGACCCGGCCATGGTGAAAAACCAGCCGGGCTGGAAACGCTGACGCTCACTTACTATCGCGATCACATCGAACACCGGATTATCGCGCAGATCATGAAAACGCTGCTGGCTGCGCATCAGGTGCAGTTGACTATTCAGGAGATCGACTACGATCAATGGCATGCGGGAGAAATCGTCAGCGATATCTGGCTAAACAGCGCCAACTTTACCCTACCGCTGGACTTCTCGCTGTTCGCCCATTTGTGCGAAGTCCCGCTGCTGCAAAACTGTATCTCACGGGACTGGGAAAACGATGCGGCTCGCTGGCGAACGGGCGAAATGAGCCTGGCAGCATGGTGCCAACAGCTGCTCGCCACCAAGGCCATTGTGCCATTAATCCACCACTGGCTGATCATTCAGGGACAGCGCAGTATGCGCGGGTTACGCATGAATACCCTCGGCTGGTTTGATTTTAAATCGGCGTGGTTTGCTCCGCCGGATCCTTAATTGCTGCTAAGCAACAAAATCATTACACTAACGCCGTTCTCAACGGGGTGCTAAATAAAAACATACACAGAATCATTCGATCTGCGTATGGGCTGAGAGATACCCGTCGAACCTGATCCGGATAATGCCGGCGAAGGGATTTGAGGCTTATCTCAAGTCCTTTGCCACCCAACTCTTGAGGTGCAAAGTGTTTAAAAAATGTCTTCCGCTTTTACTGCTGTGCGCAGCGCCTGTCTTCGCCAAACCTGTACTGACCGTCTATACCTACGACTCGTTCGCAGCTGACTGGGGCCCGGGCCCAACAATCAAAAAAGCCTTTGAAGCTGACTGCAACTGTGAATTAAAACTGGTCGCGCTGGAAGATGGCGTTTCATTGCTTAACCGCCTGCGCATGGAAGGAAAAAACAGTAAAGCCGACGTTGTACTCGGTCTGGATAACAACCTTCTGGAAGCCGCCACACAAACCAAACTGTTTGCCAAAAGTGGTGTAGCAAACGACACCGTTAACGTACCCGGCGGCTGGAAAAACGATACCTTCGTTCCGTTTGACTACGGCTATTTCGCCTTCGTTTATGATAAGAACAAGCTGAAGAATCCGCCCAAAAGCCTGAAGGAACTGGTTGAAAGCGACCAAAAATGGCGCGTCATTTATCAGGATCCGCGCACCAGCACGCCGGGTCTGGGTCTGCTGCTATGGATGCAGAAAGTCTATGGCGATAAAGCGCCAGAGGCGTGGCAGAAACTGGCAGCCAAAACCGTCACCGTCACCAAGGGCTGGAGCGAAGCCTACGGCCTGTTCCTGAAAGGTGAAAGCGATCTGGTGCTCAGCTACACCACCTCTCCGGCCTATCACATCATCGCCGAGAAAAAAGACAACTACGCCGCCGCTAATTTTAGCGAAGGCCACTATTTGCAGGTGGAAGTCGCCGCGCGTACCGCGGCCAGCAAGCAGCCGGAACTGGCCGAGAAGTTCCTGAAGTTTATGGTGTCTCCGGCATTCCAGAATGCGATTCCGACCGGCAACTGGATGTATCCGGTGACGCAGGTCGCCCTGCCGTCAGGATTCGAGCAACTGACTAAGCCAGCCACCGCGCTGGAATTTACGCCGCAGCAGGTTGCAGCTCAACGCCAGGCATGGATTAGCGAATGGCAACGCGCCGTCAGCCGTTAATCCCCGGCTGGCTGGTTCCAGGGCTTTCAGCTGCCACATTGATGGTGGCTGTCGCGTTGGCCGCGTTTCTGGCGCTGTGGTTTAACGCCCCGCAGGGAGAGTGGCTCTCGCTGTGGCAAGATGACTACCAGTGGCACGTGGTGCGCTTTTCTTTCTGGCAGGCTTTTCTATCCGCTGTGCTGTCGGTTGTCCCGGCGATTTTCCTTGCCAGAGCGCTCTATCGTCGCCGTTTTCCAGGACGTCTGGCGCTGCTGCGTCTGTGCGCAATGACGTTAATCCTGCCGGTGCTGGTCGCGGTATTCGGCATTCTTAGCGTCTACGGTCGCCAGGGTTGGCTGGCCTCACTCTGGCAAGTCTTCGGGCTGGAATGGACCTTTTCACCGTACGGTTTGCAGGGCATTCTGCTGGCGCACGTCTTTTTCAATCTGCCGATGGCCAGCCGTCTGCTGTTGCAGTCGCTGGAGAATATTCCCGGCGAGCAGCGGCAGTTAGCCGCTCAGTTAGGTATGCGCGGCTGGCATTTCTTCCGTTTTGTTGAATGGCCGTGGCTGCGTCGTCAGATCCTGCCCGTCGCAGCACTCATCTTTATGCTGTGCTTCGCCAGCTTCGCCACCGTTTTATCGCTGGGCGGTGGGCCGCAGGCCACCACCATCGAGCTGGCTATCTATCAGGCGCTGAATTTTGATTACGATCCTGCCCGCGCAGCCATGCTGGCGTTGATCCAGATGATTTGTTGTCTGGCACTGGTGCTGCTCAGCCAACGTTTGAGCCGCGCCATCGCCCCCGGCACCACGCTGGTTCAGGGCTGGCGGGATCCCGACGATCGTCTGCACAGCCGTCTGGCTGACTTAATTCTGATTGTTCTCGCTCTGTTGCTGTTGCTTCCGCCGTTGCTGGCGGTGATTGTCGATGGCTTAAACCGCCATGTACTGGATGTTCTTAGACAACCCGTACTGTGGCAGGCGCTGGGAACCTCGCTGCGCATTGCGCTGGCGGCAGGTGCGTTGTGCGTCATACTCACCATGATGCTGTTATGGAGTAGTCGTGAACTGCGTGCCCGACAACGGGCGCTGGCAGGGCAAATGCTGGAGCTGAGCGGCATGATGATCCTCGCCATGCCGGGTATCGTGCTGGCAACCGGCTTCTTTCTGCTGCTCAATAACACTATTGGGCTTCCCGAATCTGCCGACGGCATTGTTATTTTTACCAATGCGCTGATGGCGATCCCTTATGCATTGAAGGTGCTGGAAAACCCAATGCGTGACGTCACTGCGCGCTATAGTATGTTGTGCCAGTCGTTGGGCATTGAGGGATGGTCGCGCCTGAAAGTGGTTGAACTGCGCGCCCTGAAGCGCCCGCTGGCACAGGCGATGGCATTTGCCTGCGTGCTGTCGATTGGCGATTTTGGCGTAGTGGCGTTATTTGGTAATGAGGATTTCCGCACCCTGCCGTTTTATTTATATCAGCAGATTGGCTCTTATCGCAGTCAGGATGGCGCGGTTACGGCGTTATTACTGCTGATCCTGTGCTTTACGCTGTTTACCGTTATTGAGAAATTGCCGGGTCGAAATGTTAAAACTGATTGATATCACATGGCTTTATCACCATTTGCCCATGCGCTTTACGTTGTCGGTCGCGCGCGGTGAGCAGGTAGCGATACTCGGGCCAAGCGGCGCCGGGAAAAGTACGCTTCTGAATCTGATTGCCGGCTTTCTGACACCTGCCAGCGGCACGATGACGATTGCAGGTGAAGATCACACCACCACACCGCCCTCTCGTCGCCCGGTTTCGATGCTGTTTCAGGAAAACAACCTGTTCAGTCATCTGAACGTGCAGCAAAATATCGGCCTGGGCCTGAATCCAGGATTGAAGCTGAACGCATCGCAGCGGGAGAAAATGCTCCATATCGCCCGGCAAATGGGTCTTGATAACCTGCTGGACAGGCTTCCGGGCGAGCTTTCCGGCGGGCAGCGACAACGTGTGGCGCTGGCGCGTTGCCTGGTGCGCGAACAACCTATTTTGCTACTTGATGAACCGTTCTCTGCGCTTGACCCTGCGCTGCGCCAAGAGATGTTAACGCTGGTGGCCGAAGTCTGTCGCGAGAAGCAGCTGACGTTACTGATGGTTTCCCACAGCGTAGAAGATGCGGCGCGCATTGCGACGCGTTCTATTGTGGTCGCCGACGGACGCATCGCATGGCAGGGCAAAACGGATGCGTTATTAAGCGGTCAGGCCAGCGCCTCGGTGCTATTGGGCATCAAACCCCATATTTCGTAGGCCGGATAAGGCGAGGCCGCCATCCGGCAAAGGAATCGTCAGTAACCCACAACTTTACGCAGAATATCGATATATACCGGCATCAGCGGGTGACGCAATAACGCCACCAGCGCAACCACGCCAATGCCGAGCGTCAACGGCGCCAGATACAGCAAACGGCTGCGGGGGAAATACGCGGTTAAGCGATCGACAGCCGCTTTGCCACTGCGCCATAGCCGCCAGCAAAACCAACCGCCTACCCACAACAGTAGCGCCGTCGCCAGCAGCAACCATTTGAAATCCCCACTCTGCATATCAGCAGGAATATCAATTGCCGCCCCCGCCAGGATCCCCGGCAGAAAATAGAACGGCGGCCACAACACGCAGCCGATGATATTGGGCACAATAAATTTCGCGACAGGCAGATCCAGCATGCCCGCCACCATCGGCACCAGCGGTCGCGTCGGACCAACAAAACGTCCCACCAGAATAGTAAACATGCTGTGCTGATGCAGCGCGTGCTCGGTTTTATCCAGCAATGCCTTGTTCTTTTTCATGAACGACCAACGGTGCAGCGGCTTTTTAAAGCGCCAGCCCAGCCAGAAGGAGATCCAGTCTCCCAATAAGCAACCAATGATGCCCGCAAGCCAGGCATGCCAGAAGTTCAGTTCGCCACTGCCAATCAGCGCCCCCAGCCCGGCCATCATCACGGTACCGGGCAGGATCAGGCCAACCAGCGCCAGCGACTCCAGAAAGGCCACCAAAAGTACGGCGATCAGAGAGTACAGGGCGGACTGGAGAATAAAGTGTTCCAGCAATGCTTGCATAATGTGTCCGTCAGATTTACGAAGCAGGGATTCTGCTAACCCTTCTCAACTTCGTCAAGCCATCAATTGTCTGAATAGATTGCGAGTTATGACAACTTTCAGGACACATCATTCACTTTTTATTCACATCCGGCGCGAAACTCGCTCGGACTGGCACCGGTACATTTTTTGAAAACGCGCGAGAAATAGAGCTGGTCGTCGAAGCCAACATTGCGACCCACCGTAGCAATAGGCATACGGGTGGTACTTAGCAATAGCTTGGCCTGGCTGATACGCTGATCCTCGCGCCAGCTTAATACGCTGATGCCCAACTGTTGGCGGAACAGATGCGACAACCGGGACGGTGACAGGCAGACATGCTGCGCAACGCTGGCAATATCAAAATTACTGTCCGCCAGATGATCGCTGATGTACTGGCAGGCATCGCGCACACGATTGTCCATGGGTGGGTGCAGCGATTCATTAATGGCGTCCATACGTCTGAGCAATAATTGCTCCAGCAGGTTTATCGCCAACAGTTCGGAATAGCGCCCTTCCCCCTGTCCGGCATGAATGATCTGTCCAAACAGTTCGTTAAAATGCGGCTGGTGCGCTTCATCCGGGCGGAAAAAACCGGTCTGGGCAAAGATTGCCGGCCAGGCCAGCCACTCCTGCCAGTAGGCGCGCGGGCGAAAATAAACCCACTGGTGATACCACTCGCTGGCGTCAGGATGGCGTCCGTAGTGGTGAATTTCTCCGGGAGGAAACAGCAAAATATCCCCAGGACGACAGACAAACTGCTGGCCCTGATTATTGATAACCCCCTCGCCACGGATGGTGAGATTGAGGATGTAGCCCTTCATCCCCAGCGGCCTGTCGATAAAAAAATCCAGGTATCCGTTCGCCTCAATGGGGGTTAATCCGGCCACCAAATGCGCGTTAAACGAATAGCCTGGCAGCAGGGGATCGTTTTGCGTTTCAGCCATAATTTCAATACTCCCTAGGTTCTGCTAAGAAACAATTTGTCCATATTATGCCAGACATCATCGCCGTCGCCGCTGCGGGCCGCTGTGTTTGCGGTAATGGACCATCAACCCCGCTTGTGAAAAGCACTTTGTAAAAAACATGTCCCAAGCCAACGTCAAAATCGGCTAACAAAAGTGTCTATAACTACGGCAGAAATGTCCACATTGATTATTTGCACGGCGTCACACTTTGTGATGTCACAGCATTTTAATCCATAAGATTAGCGAATCCTGCCTGACGGTTTTTATCCCTGGTCACTACTGTTTATCCATACCCGTATTTTTGGATGGAGTAAAACGATGGCGATTACAATTGGCCTCGATTTTGGTAGTGATTCAGTACGCGCGTTGGCAGTGGAATGCGCCACCGGTGAAGAAATCGCCACCAGCGTAGAGTGGTATCCACGTTGGCAGGAAGGGCAATATTGTGATGGCCCGAACAACCAGTTTCGCCATCATCCGCGCGACTATATTGAATCGATGGAAGCGGCGCTGAAAACCGTGCTGGCCGAACTGAGCGCTGAACAGCGTGCGGAAGTGGTCGGAATTGGCGTTGACAGTACCGGCTCAACCCCAGCGCCCATTGATGCAGACGGTAACGTACTGGCGCTGCGTCCGGAGTTCGCTGAAAACCCGAACGCCATGTTTGTCCTGTGGAAAGATCACACCTCAGTCGAAGAAGCGGAAGAAATTACCCGTCTGTGCCACACGCCGGGCAAGATCGATTACTCCCGCTATATCGGCGGTATTTATTCCAGCGAATGGTTCTGGGCCAAAATCCTGCATGTGACCCGCCAGGATGATGCGGTTGCAGAGGCTGCGGTTTCATGGATTGAGCTGTGCGACTGGGTTCCGGCCCTGCTCTCCAATACCGTACGCCCGCAGGATATTCGCCGCGGACGCTGCAGCGCCGGACACAAATCCCTGTGGCATGAAAGCTGGGGCGGTCTGCCGCCAGCCAGTTTCTTTGATGAGCTCGACCCCATCCTTAACCGCCATCTGCCATACCCAATGTTTACCGATACCGTCACGGCCGACCTGCCGGTTGGCACCCTGTGCGCCGAGTGGGCGCAGCGTCTGGGGCTACCGGAAAGCGTGGTGATTGCAGGCGGCGCTTTTGACTGCCATATGGGCGCAGTCGGCGCGGGCGCACAGCCCAATACGCTGGTAAAAGTCATCGGTACCTCAACCTGCGACATTCTGATTGCCGACAAACACAGCGTCGGCGAACGCGCGGTGAAAGGCATATGCGGCCAGGTTGATGGCAGCGTAGTGCCTGATTTTATTGGTCTTGAGGCGGGACAGTCTGCTTTCGGCGATATCTATGCCTGGTTTAGCCGCGTACTGAGCTGGCCGCTGGAGCAGCTTGCCGCGCAGCATCCGGAGCTGAAGACCCAGATTAAAGCCAGCCAAAAACAACTGTTGCCAGCGCTCACCGAAGCCTGGGCGAAAAATCCGTCGCTGGATCACCTGCCGGTGGTACTCGACTGGTTTAACGGTCGCCGTACGCCCAATGCCAACCAACGTTTGAAAGGGGTGATTACCGATCTCAATCTGGCCACCGACGCACCAGCGCTGTTCGGTGGGCTGATTGCCGCCACGGCCTTTGGCGCGCGCGCAATTCAGGAATGCTTCACCGAACAGGGCATTGCGGTTAATAACGTGATGGCGTTAGGTGGCATCGCCCGCAAAAACCCGGTCATCATGCAGACCTGCTGTGACGTGCTGAACCGTCCGCTACAAATCGTTGCTTCCGACCAGTGCTGCGCACTCGGTGCGGCTATCTTCGCCGCCGTAGCCGCTAAGGTCCACGCGGACATTCCCGCCGCCCAACAAAAAATGGCGAGCGCCGTAGAAAAGACGATGCAACCTCGCCCAGAACAGGCTCAACGTTTTGAACAGCTTTACCGCCGCTACCAGCAATGGGCAGTAAGCGCTGAACAACAATACCTTCCGACTGCCATGCCGGCGCAAAAAACACCGGTAAACCAGGCAACCCTGACACATTAAGGACACGACAATGACGATTTTTGATAACTATGAAGTGTGGTTTGTGATTGGTAGCCAGCATCTGTATGGCCCTGAAACCCTGCGTCAGGTAACCCAACATGCCGAGCACGTCGTTAACGCACTGAATACTGAAGCTAAACTGCCCTGCAAACTGGTCTTAAAACCGCTGGGTACCTCGCCTGACGAAATCACCGCTATTTGTCGTGACGCCAACTATGACGATCGCTGCGCAGGGATGGTGGTCTGGCTGCATACCTTCTCGCCGGCGAAAATGTGGATCAACGGCCTGGCGATCCTCAACAAACCGCTGATGCAGTTCCACACCCAGTTTAACGCCGCCCTGCCGTGGGACAGCATTGATATGGACTTTATGAACCTGAACCAAACCGCGCACGGCGGTCGTGAGTTCGGCTTCATCGGCGCACGTATGCGTCAGCAGCACGCCGTGGTCACCGGTCACTGGCAGGACAAACAGGCACACGAACGCATCGGCTCCTGGATGCGACAGGCCGTGTCCAAACAGGACACTCGCCATCTGAAAGTCTGCCGTTTTGGCGACAACATGCGCGAAGTTGCGGTCACCGATGGCGATAAAGTTGCCGCGCAGATCAAATTCGGCTTCTCGGTAAACACCTGGGCCGTGGGCGATCTGGTGCAGGTCGTGAACGCAATTAGCGACGGCGAAATCAACGCGCTAATCGATGAGTATGAAAGCACTTACACCATGACGGCGGCAACGCAAGTCCACGGTGAAAAACGTCAGAACGTCCTGGAAGCGGCCCGTATTGAACTGGGGATGAAGCGCTTCCTGGAACAGGGTGGATTCCACGCCTTCACCACCACATTTGAAGATTTACACGGCCTGAAACAGCTCCCGGGTCTGGCCGTACAGCGTCTGATGCAGCAAGGCTATGGTTTTGCTGGCGAAGGCGACTGGAAAACCGCCGCTCTGCTTCGCATCATGAAGGTGATGTCAACCGGTCTGCAGGGCGGCACCTCATTTATGGAGGATTACACCTACCACTTCGAGAAAGGCAACGATCTGGTACTTGGTTCGCACATGCTGGAAGTGTGCCCGTCCATCGCGGTGGAAGAGAAACCGATCCTCGACGTACAACACCTCGGCATCGGTGGTAAAGACGATCCCGCCCGTCTGATCTTCAACACCAAAACCGGCCCGGCCGTGGTTGCCAGCCTGATCGATCTCGGCGATCGCTATCGTCTGCTGGTTAACTGCATCGACACCGTACCAACCCCACATGAGCTGCCGAAACTGCCGGTGGCAAACGCACTGTGGAAAGCCCAGCCGGATCTGCCAACCGCATCTGAAGCCTGGATCCTTGCCGGAGGCGCGCACCACACTGTCTTCAGCCACGCGCTGGATCTGAACGATATGCGCCAGTTCGCAGAAATGCACGATATCGAGATCGCCGTGATCGACAACGATACCCGTCTGCCAGCCTTTAAAGACGCGCTGCGCTGGAACGACGTGTATTACGGTTTTAAACGCTAAGATACGGATTGCCCGGTGGCACTGCGTTTACCGGGCCTACGATCCTGTAGGCCGGATAAGCGAAGCGCCATCCGGCAGGGAGACAATAATGTTAGAAGATCTTAAACGTCAGGTGCTGGAAGCCAATCTGGCGTTGCCTAAGCACAACCTGGTCACCCTAACCTGGGGCAACGTTAGCGCCGTCGATCGCGAACGCGGCGTATTTGTGATTAAACCATCCGGTGTCGATTACAGCGTAATGACCGCAGAAGATATGGTCGTCGTCAGTATCGCTACCGGTGAAGTGGTGGAAGGTAATAAAAAGCCCTCTTCCGATACCCCAACGCACCGTCTGCTGTATCAGGCTTTCCCGACCATTGGCGGCATTGTTCACACCCATTCCCGTCATGCAACCATCTGGGCGCAGGCGGGGCAGTCTATTCCCGCCACGGGGACCACTCATGCGGACTATTTCTACGGCACGATTCCCTGCACACGGAAAATGACCGACGAAGAAATCAACGGCGAATATGAGTGGGAAACCGGTAACGTGATCGTTGAAACCTTTGAGAAACAAGGCATTGATGCTTCGCAGATGCCAGGCGTGCTGGTGCACTCTCACGGTCCGTTTGCCTGGGGAAAAAATGCTGAAGATGCTGTACACAACGCTATCGTGCTGGAAGAAGTGGCCTATATGGGGATCTTCTGCCGCCAGCTCGCGCCGCAATTGCCGGATATGCAACAAACCCTGTTAGATAAACACTACCTGCGCAAACACGGTACAAAAGCCTACTACGGACAGTAACCTTGATATAAGCGCGTTTTAGTCGTCACGCGCTTTATTTCTACTCGGCTATATATTCAGCAAAAGCACTTTGATAAACACAGTTATTAGAACAAACATACTCAATCACATTGTCATAATTCCCATGAGTTTCCTCTCCTTCCAGAGAATGGAAGAAAATATAATCTGTTATCGTTGACTGCCATTTCTGCCCACGCAACAAATAATTAATTACCGTATCACGATGACCATTTCTTCTGTCATGCCCCTGCCAGTGAAAAAAAGCGTTTCCACTTTCAATTATTTCAGCCCGCCAAATTTGTCCGGCCCATGTTTTGTACTCAATATATTTGCTCACAGTTTTGATTGATGGGTTTGAAAGTTGAGTGTTAACAAACAGATAATACTGGTATCCAGGCAAAATCGCCTGAGTATAGACATTCATAAAAACTCCATTTCATCATTTTCCCGGATATGTATTAAGAAGCACCCGAACAGCAAGCTGAGAATAAAATCATATCCCGAGATAAAAACCAAATTATACAGAGAGACTCCCGACGAATTCGAACTGAAAATCCGTTTCTATTCGGCAATAAACATGATTAAATATATATTATATTTCAAACTCATATCCGGATGCTTCGAATAAAATCTTTACATCAACCATTAATAAACACAAATGAAAAAAGTAACTTTTCCTGAATCCGAGAAAGATGTAGCAAAAATAAATAAGCACAAATCTGAAAAATAGCAAACATCCGATAATGGACTTAATAATACCAATCAATAACCCAGATGGACAGTTTCCATTTAAAACAACAGCTACACAAATAAAATAGTTCACTGCAACGCGTCTTAGGCACGGCATTCATATATTAAATGCGAAGACAACCCAGGCTGACACAACACATTTTTTACTCAGAGACGCTTTTTACTCCAGCGTATACCGCGTTTTACGCCTAATAACTGTACAAAAAAACAGTACACCAGAGTAAACCAGGTTATAATAGTGTCTGGCTTTTTGACGGATACACAGCGTGGCGCAGGCAGGCTTTATTCTAACCCGACACTGGCGGGACACCCCGCAGGGAACTGAGGTCTCATTCTGGCTGGCTACAGACGATGGCCCGCTGCAGGTCACGCTCGCGCCTCAGGAGTCAGTCGCGTTTATTCCCACCAGTCAGGTCCCTCGCGTCACGTCATTATTACGCACTGAAAACGGCTATCGCCTGACGCCGCTTCAGTTGCAAGACTTCCACCGCCAGCCCGTTTCCGGCCTGTATTGCCGCTCACATCGCCAGCTCATGCGGCTGGAAAAACTGCTGCGCGAAAACGCAGTCACCGTCTACGAAGCTGACGTACGGCCGCCGGAGCGGTATCTGATGGAGCGCTTTATCACCTCCCCTGTTTGGGTCGAAGGCGACAGACATGACGACATGCTGGTTAATGCCCGCCTGAAGCCGAACCCTGACTATCGGCCACCGCTAAAATGGGTATCGCTGGATATCGAAACCACGCGCCACGGCGAACTCTACTGCATCGGTCTTGAGGGCTGTGGGCAGCGTATTGTCTATATGCTCGGTCCGCCGAATGGCGATGCCTCCCGGCTGGATTTTGAACTTGAGTACGTCGCAAGCCGTCCGCTGTTGCTGGAAAAGCTCAATGACTGGATTGCCCTTCACGATCCTGATGTGATAATCGGCTGGAACGTCGTGCAATTCGATTTACGCGTCCTGCAAAAGCACGCCGAACGCTACCGTATTCCCCTGCTTTTTGGTCGTGATAACAGCGAACTGGAGTGGCGCGAGCATGGCTTCAAAAATGGCGTGTTCTTCGCGCAGGCTAAAGGTCGCCTGATTATCGACGGCATTGAGGCGCTCAAATCCGCATTCTGGAATTTCTCATCGTTCTCGCTGGAAACGGTGTCGCAGGAGCTACTGGGCGAAGGGAAGTCAATTGATAATCCCTGGGACAGGATGGACGAAATCGATCGCCGGTTTGCCCAGGATAAGCCCGCGCTCGCTACCTACAATCTCAAAGACTGTGAGTTGGTCACGCGTATTTTTCATAAAACCGAGATCATGCCATTTCTGCTGGAACGATCGACGGTCAACGGTCTGCCGGTCGACCGGCACGGTGGTTCAGTTGCCGCCTTCGGACATCTCTACCTGCCGCGCATGCACCGGGCGGGTTATGTGGCACCGAACCTGGGTGAAGTCCCCGCGCACGCCAGCCCAGGTGGCTACGTGATGGACTCGCGCCCAGGCTTATACGACTCGGTACTGGTGCTGGATTATAAAAGCCTGTACCCCTCAATAATTCGTACTTTTTTAATCGATCCGGTGGGGCTTATCGAAGGGATGGCGCAGCCGGATCCGGAGCACAGCACCGAAGGGTTCCTTGACGCCTGGTTCTCACGTGAAAAGCACTGCCTACCGGAAATCGTTACCCGGATCTGGCATGGGCGCGATGAAGCAAAACGCCACGGGAATAAGCCGCTCTCGCAGGCGCTGAAAATCATCATGAACGCATTTTACGGCGTGCTGGGAACCACCGCCTGTCGCTTTTTCGACCCGAGACTGGCCTCGTCCATTACCATGCGCGGTCATGCGATCATGCGCCAGACCAAAGCACTGATTGAAGCTCAGGGTTACGACGTTATCTATGGCGATACCGACTCGACCTTTGTCTGGCTGAAAAAGGCGCACTCAGAAGATGATGCCGCCCGGATTGGCCGTGAGCTGGTGAGCTATGTCAACGACTGGTGGGCGCAGTCCCTGAAGCAACAAAACCTGACCAGCGCGCTGGAGCTGGAATTTGAAACCCACTTTTGTCGATTTCTGATGCCGACCATTCGCGGTGCAGATACCGGCAGTAAAAAGCGCTACGCCGGGATGATTCAGGAAGGTACAGAGCAACGCATGGTGTTTAAGGGCCTGGAAACGGTAAGAACCGACTGGACGCCACTGGCCCAACAGTTTCAGCAGGAGCTATACCTGCGAATTTTTCGTAACGAACCTTATCAGGAGTTTGTTCGCGAGACTATCGACCGTCTGATGGCGGGTGAACTGGACGGCCAACTGGTGTATCGCAAACGCCTGCGTCGCCCGTTAAGTGAATACCAGCGCAATGTGCCGCCACACGTGCGCGCCGCGCGCCTCGCCGATGAGCAAAATGTAAAGCTGGGACGTCCGCCGCAGTATCAGAATCGCGGCACCATTAAATATGTCTGGACGATAAATGGTCCAGAAGCCGTGGATTATCAGCTTTCAGCCCTTGACTACGAGCACTATTTGACCCGGCAGATCCAGCCCGTAGCCGAGGGAATACTTCCCTTTATCGATGATAACTTTGCTACACTACTCACAGGGCAACTGGGGTTATTTTGACGCGTGACGAAACCGTCGCCATCCAGTACCATAGCGCCCTTTCCATTCCTGGACCCCAATACACTTGCTGCCACTTTACTCTGGCAGAGGGTGAGTATTGCCTGCAACTAAAGATATAGAGCCGAACATATATGCCTTTTACACTTGGTCAACGCTGGATCAGCGATACAGAAAGCGAATTGGGACTTGGTACCGTTGTCGCCATGGATGCGCGAACCGTCACTTTACTTTTCTCTTCGACGGGTGAAAACCGTCTGTATGCGCGCAGTGATTCCCCCGTGACCCGCGTGATGTTCAATCCTGGTGATACGATAACGAGCCATGAAGGCTGGCAACTGCATGTCGATGAAGTAAAAGAAGAAAACGGCCTGCTTGCCTATATCGGAACCCGCCTTGATACCGAAGAAACCGGTGTAACGCTGCGTGAAGTGCTGCTGGACAGCAAGCTGGTATTCAGCAAACCACAGGATCGCCTGTTTGCCGGCCAGATTGACCGTATGGACCGCTTTGCGCTGCGCTATCGCGCACGTAAATTTCAGAGCGAGCAGTACCGTATGCCGTGGAGTGGTTTGCGTGGTCAACGTACCAGCCTGATCCCCCACCAGCTCAACATTGCCCATGACGTCGGCCGTCGTCATGCCCCTCGCGTATTGCTGGCAGACGAAGTGGGTTTAGGTAAAACCATTGAAGCCGGGATGATCCTGCATCAACAGCTGCTGTCAGGCGCCGCAGAGCGCGTACTGATCATCGTCCCGGAGACGTTACAGCACCAGTGGCTGGTCGAAATGCTGCGTCGCTTCAACCTGCGTTTTGCGCTGTTTGATGATGAGCGTTATGCAGAAGCGCAGCACGATGCCTACAACCCGTTTGAAACCGAACAGTTGGTTATCTGTTCGCTGGACTTTGCCCGTCGCAGTAAACAGCGCCTGGAGCATCTGTGTGACGCCGAATGGGATCTGCTGATTGTCGATGAAGCGCATCATCTGGTGTGGAGCGAAGACGCGCCCAGCCGTGAATATATGGCCGTTGAACAACTGGCAGAACGCGTACCGGGCATCCTGCTGCTAACCGCTACACCGGAACAGCTGGGTCTGGAAAGCCACTTTGCGCGCCTGCGCCTGCTGGACCCCAGCCGTTTCCACGATTTCGCCCAGTTTGTTGAAGAACAGAAAAATTATCGTCCGGTCGCCGACGCCGTCGCTATGTTACTGGCAGGCAACAAGCTGAGTAACAATGAGCTGAACATGTTAGGCGACATGATTGGCGAGCAGGACATTGAGCCGCTATTGCAGGCGGCAAACAGCGACAGTGAAGATGCCCAGAGCGCGCGTCAGGAGCTGGTTTCAATGCTGATGGACCGCCATGGCACCAGCCGCGTGCTGTTTCGCAACACCCGTAACGGCGTGAAAGGCTTCCCGAAACGCGAACTGCATACCATCAAGCTGCCGCTGCCAACCCAATACCAGACGGCGATTAAAGTTTCCGGCATTATGGGCGCGCGTAAGAGTGCGGAAGACCGGGCGCGCGACATGCTCTACCCGGAACAGATTTATCAGGAATTCGAAGGCGATACCGGTACCTGGTGGAACTTTGATCCGCGCGTGGAATGGCTGATGGGCTACCTGACCAGCCACCGCTCGCAAAAAGTACTGGTTATCTGTGCAAAAGCCACCACCGCGCTTCAACTGGAGCAGGTTCTGCGCGAGCGCGAAGGTATCCGCGCTGCCGTGTTCCATGAAGGGATGTCGATCATTGAGCGTGACCGCGCCGCAGCCTGGTTTAGCGAAGAAGATAGCGGCGCTCAGGTAATGCTGTGTTCTGAAATCGGCTCCGAAGGGCGTAACTTCCAGTTCGCCAGCAATCTGGTGATGTTTGACCTGCCGTTCAACCCGGACCTGCTGGAACAGCGTATTGGCCGTCTGGACCGTATTGGTCAGGCGCATGATATTCAGATTCACGTCCCGTACCTGGAAAAAACCGCGCAATCCGTACTGGTGCGCTGGTACCACGAAGGTCTGGATGCGTTCGAACACACCAGCCCAACCGGCCGTACCATCTATGACACGGTATATAACAATCTGATCGGCTACCTGGCTGAACCAGAAAATACCGATGGCTTTGATGATCTGATCAAAACCTGCCGCGAACAGCATGACGCGCTGAAAGCACAGCTGGAGCAAGGTCGCGATCGTCTGCTGGAGATCCACTCTAACGGCGGTGAAAAAGCGCTGGCACTGGCTGAGAGCATTGAAGAGCAGGACGACGATACCAGCCTGATCGCCTTCGCCATGAACCTGTTTGATATCGTTGGTATTAATCAGGATGACCGTGGCGACAATCTGATCGTGCTGACCCCGTCCGATCATATGCTGGTGCCTGATTTCCCTGGGCTGCCGGAAGATGGCTGCACCATTACGTTTGAACGTGATGTCGCCTTGTCGCGTGAAGATGCGCAGTTTATTACCTGGGAGCATCCGTTAATCCGTAATGGTCTGGATCTTATCCTCTCCGGCGACACCGGTAGCAGCACCATTTCGTTGTTGAAAAACAAAGCATTACCGGTCGGCACTCTGCTGGTTGAGCTGGTGTATGTGGTTGAAGCGCAAGCGCCGAAACAGCTGCAGTTGAACCGCTTCCTGCCGCCAACGCCGGTACGTATGCTGCTGGATAAAAACGGCAATAACCTTGCCGCACAGGTTGAATTCGAAACCTTTAACCGCCAGCTCAGCGCCGTTAACCGCCACACCGGCAGTAAACTGGTCAACGCCGTGCAGCAGGACGTTCATGCTATTCTGCAACTGGGTGAAGCGCAGGTGGAAAAATCAGCCCGCGCGCTGATCGACGCGGCGCGTAAAGAAGCGGACGAAAAACTGACTGCGGAACTCTCCCGTCTGGAAGCGCTGCGTGCCGTTAACCCGAACATCCGTGATGACGAACTCAGCGCAATTGAAAGCAACCGCCAGCAGGTGATGGAAAGCCTGGATCAGGCGGGATGGCGTCTTGATGCCCTGCGCCTGATCGTCGTGACGCATCAGTAACGGAGCCATACATGGGGATGGAAAACTACAATCCGCCGCAGGAACCCTGGCTGGTTATCCTGTATCAGGATGAACATATTATAGTGGTCAACAAGCCGAGCGGCTTGTTGTCTGTGCCGGGTCGTCTGGATGAGCACAAAGACAGCGTGATGACGCGTATTCAGCGCGATTATCCGCAGGCTGAATCCGTACATCGTCTGGATATGGCCACCAGCGGCGTGATTGTAGTGGCGCTAACAAAAGCGGCAGAACGTGAGCTAAAACGCCAGTTTCGCGAACGCGAGCCGAAGAAACAGTACGTGGCACGGGTGTGGGGACATCCCGCACCTGCCGAGGGACTGGTTGATTTACCACTGATTTGTGACTGGCCGAACAGGCCAAAGCAAAAAGTGTGTTATGAGACCGGGAAATCAGCGCAGACAGAGTATGAAGTTGTGGAGTTCGCGGCGGATAACACCGCCCGGGTGGTGCTCAAACCCATTACCGGACGCTCCCACCAGTTGCGTGTACATATGCTGGCTTTAGGGCATCCAATCCTGGGCGATCGCTTCTATGCGCCGCCGGAAGCGCTGGCGTTGGCGCCGCGCCTGTTGCTGCATGCAGAGATGTTAACCATCACCCATCCCGAATACGGCAACAGTATGACGTTTAAAGTCCCGGCGGATTTTTAACTTCAGTTCCCATTTATGCCGGGGACGCTTCGCTTACCCGGCCTACAGTTATCAACGTAGGCCGGGTAAGGCGCTAGCCGCCATCCGGCATAACGATTATTTAAAGCCTTTCTGTTCTTTAATTAGCTCGTAGGCTTTTTGAATTTCCTGCGCTTTTTGCTTCGCCATTTCCATCATTTCTGGCGGCAGGCCTTTCGCAACCAGCTTGTCAGGGTGGTGCTCGCTCATCAGCTTACGGTAGGCGCGCTTAATGGTGGTCGCATCATCGGTCGCTTTCACACCCAGCACATTGCAGGCGTCTTCCAGCGTCGGGCCGCGTTGCGCCTGCTGCCAGCCACCGCCACCGGACTGCTGCTGATATCCGCCGCCAAACTGCGCGCCGCCCTGCATCATACGCAGGAACTGATCGAATTGGGTCCGTGAGATCCCCAACTCTTCAGCAATCACATACAGCACTTCACGCTCGTTAGGGTGCAATGACCCATCGGCAAATGCCGCCTGAATCTGAATCTCCAGGAACATGCGGATCAGATCGAATCGACCAAAACAGACGCTGCGAAACTGACGCATTTTTTCACGTAATGGGTAATTGTCTGATTTTCCCACCCGGAAAGCATGCTGCGCGGCCGTACGCGAATCACCGTGCAAATTCATGCGGTCCATCAATTGGCTGGCGATATGAATATCGGCTTCCGTGACGCGGCCTTTGGATTTGGTCAGATGCCCCATCACCTCAAAAGTGGTGGCAAAAAACAGCGCCTGACGCTCTCGTTGGTTGGCAAACCACGCCATTTTGCGCATGCGGGCTTTGTCGAACATATGGCCAACTAACAGGCCTAACACCACACCCCAGAAGCCGCCGCCCATCATTAAGGCCACGGCCACACCAATAATCTTTCCCCAATACTGCATATATTCCCCAAATCTTTATGCTCTTGGCCAGGCTATGTCCCACAATATAAGGTGCTTTTACCGTTTTACGGCTGCGGTCAATTGTGGGACATCGCCTATAATTTGCATTATCATACCTGTCATTCAATGCCGTGCCTAACACCACGGAGCCTTAATCGGCAGGATTAACACTAGCGCAGTGAAGATGAGATAAGTTAGGCTGTGACCGTTTGTCACGCGCGACGCTACTGATGATGGAACAATAAATACAACGTATGAAAAAACGTATTCCCACTCTTCTGGCTACCATGATTGCCAGCGCCCTTTATAGCCAACAGGGTCTGGCAGCCGATCTCGCCTCACAGTGCATGTTGGGCGTGCCAAGCTACAACCGTCCTCTGGTGCAGGGCGATACCAATGAGTTACCTGTCACCATCAATGCCGATCACGCGAAAGGGAACTACCCTGATGACACCGTGTTTACCGGCAACGTGGATATTGCGCAGGGTAACAGCCGCCTACAAGCCGATGAAGTGCAGCTTCATCAAAAGCAGGCCGAAGGTCAACCCGCTCCCGTTCGTACCGTCGATGCGTTGGGCAACGTCCATTATGATGACAACCAGGTCATTCTGAAGGGACCAAAGGGTTGGGCAAACCTGAATACGAAAGACACCAACGTCTGGGAAGGTGACTACCAGATGGTGGGACGCCAGGGGCGCGGGAAAGCGGACCTGATGAAACAGCGCGGTGAGAATCGCTATACCATTCTGGAAAACGGCAGTTTTACCTCCTGTCTTCCGGGTTCCAATACCTGGAGCGTCGTCGGTAGCGAAGTGATCCATGACCGTGAAGAACAGGTCGCTGAAATCTGGAACGCCCGTTTTAAGCTGGGCCCGGTTCCTGTGTTTTACAGCCCCTATTTACAACTCCCAGTCGGCGATAAACGCCGTTCCGGTTTCTTGATCCCGAACGCAAAATACTCCACCAAGAACTATTTTGAGTTCTACCTGCCGTATTACTGGAATATCGCGCCCAACATGGACGCCACCATTACGCCGCATTATATGCATCGCCGTGGCGGCATTATGTGGGAAAACGAATTCCGTTACCTGACCCAGGCGGGCGCAGGTCTGATGGAACTCGATTATCTGAATTCCGACCGGGTCTACGACGACGAACATCCGAATGATGATAATTCACGCCGCTGGCTGTTTTACTGGCAACACGCCGGTGTGATGGACCAGGTGTGGCGTTTCAACGTCGACTACACCAAAGTCAGCGACTCCAGCTACTTTAATGATTTTGACAATAAGTACGGTTCCAGCACTGACGGTTATGCGACACAGAAATTCAGTGTTGGCTATGCGGTGCAAAACTTTGATGCGACGGTCTCAACTAAACAGTTCCAGGTCTTTGACGATCAGAACAACAGCAGTTATTCCGCTCAGCCACAGTTAGACGTCAACTTCTATCAGAATGACGTCGGTCCATTTGATACCCGTATTTATGGACAGGCGGTGCATTTCGTCAACACCAATGACGACATGCCGGAAGCGACGCGTGTTCACCTTGAGCCGACCATCAATCTGCCGCTATCCAATCAGTGGGGAAGTATCAACACTGAAGCGAAGCTGATGGCTACGCACTACCAGCAGACCAATCTGGACTGGTACAACAACAATCAGGGTAACGTAAATAAGCTCGACGACTCCGCTAACCGCGTCATGCCGCAGTTCAAAGTCGACGGTAAGTTGGTATTCGAACGTGACATGGAAATGCTGGCGCCGGGCTATACCCAGACGCTGGAGCCGCGTGCGCAGTATTTGTATGTGCCTTATCGCAACCAAAGTCATATCTATAACTATGACTCTTCCCTGCTGCAAGCTGACTACAGTGGCCTGTTCCGTGACCGTACCTATGGCGGTCTGGACCGTATTGCCTCCGCTAACCAGGTAACGACTGGCGTCACATCTCGCGTTTATGATGACGCGGCCGTTGAACGTTTTAATATTTCTGTGGGTCAAATCTACTATTTCACCGAGTCTCGCACTGGCGATGACAACATAAAATGGGAGAATGACGACAAAACCGGTTCATTGGTATGGGCAGGTGATACTTACTGGCGCATCTCCGATCGTTGGGGTTTACGCGGTGGGATCCAGTACGACACGCGTCTGGACAGTGTCGCCACCAGCAGCAGCAGCATCGAGTACCGTCGCGACGAAAACCGCATGCTGCAGTTGAACTACCGCTATGCCAGCCCGGAATATATCCAGGCAACACTGCCGTCGTATTACTCTACGGCAGATCAGTATAAAAACGGGATTTCTCAGGTGGGTGCAGTGGCGAGCGTGCCGATCGCTGAGCGTTGGTCAATCGTCGGAGCTTACTACTTCGATACCAATGTGAACAAAGTGGCGGATTCCATGCTGGGCTTACAGTACAACTCCTGCTGTTATGCCATTCGCGTCGGCTATGAACGTAAGCTGAATGGTTGGGATGACACCCAGAAACACGCGGTATATGACAACTCGATCGGCTTTAATATCGAACTGCGCGGCCTGAGCTCTAACTATGGTCTTGGCACCAACCAGATGCTGCGTTCGAACATTTTGCCGTATCAAAGCTCTTTATGATCTGATTGATTTACAACGTAATCCGCATTGCGGTTAATTGATAATGGAAAAAGTATGAAGAACTGGAAAACGCTGCTTCTCGGTATCGCCATGGTCGCGAATACCAGTTTCGCTGCCCCACAGGTAGTCGATAAAGTCGCAGCCGTCGTCAATAACGGCGTCGTTCTGGAAAGCGACGTCGATGGCTTAATGCAGTCAGTAAAACTGAATGCGGGTCAGGCAGGTCAGCAATTACCGGACGATGCCACGCTGCGTCATCAGATCCTGGAGCGTTTGATCATGGATCAAATCGTTCTGCAGATGGGTCAGAAGATGGGCGTAAAAATCTCTGATGAACAGTTAGATCAGGCCATCGCCAATATTGCCAAGCAGAACAATATGACGCTGGATCAAATGCGCAGCCGTCTGGCTCAGGATGGTCTGAGTTATTCGACCTATCGCAACCAGATCCGTAAAGAGATGACCATCTCTGAAGTACGTAATAATGAAGTTCGCCGTCGCGTCACGATCCTGCCACAGGAAGTTGATGCCCTGGCGCAGCAGGTCGGCAACCAAAATGATGCCAGCACCGAACTGAACCTGAGCCACATTCTGATCCCACTGCCGGAAAACCCAACTTCCGATCAGGTAAACGAAGCGGAAAGTCAGGCGCGTTCAGTGGTTGATGAAGCACGTAATGGTAGCGATTTCGGCAAACTGGCCATCACTTATTCTGCCGATCAGCAGGCGCTGAAAGGCGGCCAGATGGGTTGGGGACGCATTCAGGAACTGCCGGGCATCTTCGCCCAGGCGTTAAGCACCGCGAAAAAAGGCGATATCATTGGCCCAATTCGCTCTGGTGTCGGCTTCCATATCCTGAAAGTCAACGACATGCGTGGTCAAAGCCAGAGCATTTCCGTGACTGAAGTTCATGCCCGCCATATTCTGCTGAAACCGTCGCCGATCATGACCGATCAACAGGCGCGTCTGAAACTGGAACAAATCGCGGCTGATATTAAGAGCGGTAAAACTACCTTTGCAGCAGCAGCAAAAGAGTTCTCTCAGGATCCGGGGTCTGCCAACCAGGGCGGTGACCTGGGTTGGGCTGCAGCCGATATTTTCGATCCGGCTTTCCGCGATGCGCTGACTAAACTTCATAAAGGCCAGATGAGCACCCCGGTGCACTCCTCATTCGGCTGGCATCTTATCGAGCTGCTGGATACGCGTAATGTTGATAAAACTGACGCGGCACAGAAAGACAGAGCTTATCGCATGCTGATGAACCGTAAATTCTCGGAAGAAGCAGCGACCTGGATGCAGGAACAGCGCGCCAGTGCGTACGTTAAAATTCTGAGCAACTAATGACTCAAATTCAACGTGTTGTGATCACTCCCGGCGAACCTGCCGGGATTGGTCCGGACCTTGTGATCCAGCTTGCACAGCGCGAGTGGCCGGTAGAACTCGTTGTTTGTGCTGATGCCACGCTACTCCGTGACCGGGCAGCCATGCTCGGTTTACCGCTCTCGCTCCTTCCCTACTCTCCAGATATGCCAGCCCAACCACAATCAGCGGGTACTCTGACGCTATTGCCGGTTGCGTTGCGCGCGCCTGTCGTCGCGGGCCAACTGGCGGTAGAGAATGGGCAATATGTAGTCGACACGCTGGCTCGCGCCTGCGATGGTTGTCTGCAAGGTGAGTTTGCGGCGCTGATTACCGGTCCGGTTCACAAGGGCGTCATCAACGACGCTGGCGTCCCGTTTACCGGGCATACCGAGTTTTTTGAAGAGCGTTCACAGGCGAAGAAGGTTGTCATGATGCTGGCAACCGAAGAGCTGCGTGTTGCCCTGGCGACCACACATCTGCCGCTTAAAGCCGTTGCTGAAGCCATTACCCCGGCATTATTGCGAGAAGTGATCGGTATTCTGCATCATGATCTACGCACTAAGTTTGGCCTGAACGATCCGCGTATTCTGGTGTGCGGCCTTAACCCGCATGCCGGTGAAGGCGGTCATATGGGAACGGAAGAGATAGACACCATCATCCCGGTACTGGATGAACTGCGTGCGCAGGGGATGAAATTAAACGGTCCACTGCCCGCAGATACGCTGTTTCAGCCTAAATATCTCGACCACGCGGATGCCGTGCTGGCAATGTACCACGATCAGGGCCTCCCCGTGCTAAAATACCAAGGATTTGGTCGCGGTGTGAATATCACGCTGGGCCTGCCCTTTATTCGCACATCCGTCGATCACGGTACCGCGCTTGAACTTGCGGGACGTGGACAAGCAGATGTCGGCAGTTTTATTACGGCGCTTAATCTCGCCATCAAAATGATTGTTAATACCAATGAATAATCGAGTCCATCAGGGCCATTTAGCCCGTAAACGTTTCGGGCAAAACTTCCTCAACGATCAGTTTGTGATCGAAAGTATTGTCTCTGCTATCAACCCGCAGAAAGGTCAGGCCATGGTCGAAATCGGCCCGGGCCTGGCTGCATTGACCGAACCTGTAGGCGAACGTCTGGACAAGCTCACGGTCATTGAGCTGGACCGCGATCTCGCCGCACGCCTGCAAACGCACCCGTTTTTAGGGCCGAAGCTGACTATTTATCAGCAAGATGCCATGACCATGAACTTCGGTGAGCTTTCACAAACGATGGGTCAGCCGCTGCGCGTATTTGGCAACCTGCCGTACAACATCTCCACGCCGCTGATGTTCCATCTTTTTACCTATACTGATGCCATTGCCGACATGCATTTCATGTTGCAAAAAGAGGTGGTCAATCGTCTGGTTGCAGGGCCAAACAGTAAAGCGTATGGTCGATTAAGCGTCATGGCGCAATATTACTGCAATGTGATCCCGGTGCTCGAAGTTCCACCGTCGGCTTTCACACCAGCACCGAAAGTAGATTCCGCCGTTGTACGCCTGGTCCCTCACGCGACGATGCCGTACCCGGTTAAAGATGTTCGCGTCCTGAGCCGCATTACCACCGAAGCGTTTAATCAGCGCCGTAAAACGGTACGTAACAGCCTCGGTAATCTGTTCAGCGTTGAAGTGCTGACAGAGTTGGGCATTGACCCGGCAATGCGAGCGGAAAATATCTCTGTCGCGCAATACTGCCGGATGGCTAACTATCTGTCAGAAAACGCGCCTTCGAAGGAGAGTTAAGCATGATCAATTCGCCCCGAGTGTGTATTCAGGTACAAAGCGTCTACATTGAGGCGCAATCCTCACCTGATGATGAACGTTACGTTTTTGCTTATACCGTGACTATCCGCAATTTGGGGCGAGCGCCAGTGCAGCTGTTGGGGCGTTATTGGTTGATAACCAATGGTCATGGGCGCGAAACCGAAGTTCAGGGTGAAGGTGTGGTTGGTGTTCAGCCCCATATCGAACCTGGCGAAGAGTACCAGTACACCAGCGGCGCCGTTATTGAAACGCCGCTGGGCACCATGCAGGGTCATTACGAAATGATCGATGAACAAGGCATCGCCTTTACCATCGACATTCCCGTATTCCGACTCGCCGTTCCAACACTCATTCATTAAAACAATAACTATGGCGACATACCTTATTGGCGACGTTCACGGTTGTTACGATGAACTGGTAGCCTTGCTGCATCAGGTAGACTTTAATTCCCAAAAAGACACCCTATGGCTTACCGGCGATCTGGTCGCTCGTGGGCCGGGCTCGCTGGACGTTTTGCGCTACGTGAAATCACTGGGCGACAGCGTGCGCCTGGTATTGGGTAATCACGATTTACACCTGCTGGCCGTGTTTGCCGGCATAAGTCGTAATAAACCAAAAGACAGAGTCACATCGCTGCTCGAAGCACCTGATGCCGACGAATTAATCAACTGGCTTCGTCGTCAGCCGCTGCTGCAGGTAGACGAAGAGAAAAAACTGGTCATGGCGCACGCTGGCATTACCCCTCAATGGGATTTGCAGACCGCGAAAGACTGCGCACGGGACGTAGAAGCCGTGCTGTCGAGCGACTCGTATCCGTTTTTTCTTGATGCGATGTATGGCGACATGCCGAACAACTGGACCCCGGAGCTGACGGGGCTGGCGCGCCTGCGTTTTATTACCAACGCGTTTACCCGCATGCGTTACTGCTTCCCCAATGGTCAACTGGATATGTACAGCAAAGAGTCGCCAGAAGATGCGCCAGCCCCGCTGAAGCCGTGGTTTGCCATTCCTGGCCCTGTCAGTGAAGCCTATAGTATTGCATTCGGGCACTGGGCATCGCTGGAGGGTAAAGGCACGCCAGAAGGTATTTACGCGCTGGATACGGGGTGTTGCTGGGGAGGCGATCTCACCTGTCTGCGCTGGGAAGACAAACAGTACTTTGTGCAGCCATCAAATCGCCATCTGAATATGGATCCCGGCGAAGCGGTCAACGCCTGAGAGATTTATGCCTGATGGCGCTACGCTTATCAGGCCTACATCTGGCACAAGAGTAGGCCGGATAAGGCGTTTCGCCGCCATCCGGCATTTACAGGATTAACGACGCTCCAGAATCTCGAAGCAGTAGCTGTGAGAGTTTTGCGCGTCGGCATCATGGAACTCACTGAAAACAGACTCCCAGTCATCCGGTTCGTAGTCCGGGAAATGGGTATCCCCTTCGACTTCCGCATCAATGTGCGTCAGATACAGCTTCTGCGCTTTTGGCAGGAACTGCTCATACACGCGCCCACCGCCAATCACCATAATCTCTGGTTCATCACCGCAGGCCGCAATGGCTTCATCAACAGACTTCACCCACTGCACGCGATCGTCGGTGCCGGGTTTGCTGCTGATGACGATATTTTTACGCCCAGGTAACGGTCGCCCGATGGATTCCCAGGTGTGGCGTCCCATGACAACCGGCTTGTTTAAGGTATTACGTTTAAACCAGGCGAGATCGGCAGGGAGGTTCCACGGCATGGCGTTCTCCATACCGATGACGCGATCTACCGCTAACGCCGCAATCAGACTGATCATTGAATATTTCCCGGATACAAAAAAATTGTCGCCACTATACGGAAAGCGCAATCTTTCGTCGACTGGCGGAAAGAGGATGAACAGGAAAATTTTCCGTTCTGCTGGCGAACCGACCTATTTAAGGTGGTACGCCAGCATTACAGTAGTTCAAAAACAGCCAATTAGCAGTAAAGTTTGCAGAACATCACATTTTTTACCCTATGCTGACGGTTTCACTTCCGGCTCATCGGCGACGTCGCCCGTATGTTTACCTTCATCCGTGCCTTGCCAGCCATGGCGTTGAATCAACGATAAATGTTGACGATCTTCGGCAATAATTTCACTCAGCATTGCGCTGGTGCGCTTATAAACGGCCGCACGCGAAATCGCGTCATCTTCACCTTTCACCATCTCCTCAACCATCAATATATTGAAGCGCCGGAAGACATCAGCCCGCTCACGCGCTTCATAGCGCCCAAGCCCGAGACCCTCCAACGCCAGACGTCCGGTCTTCAGTGCACCTTCAAAGGTTTCGCGTTCCGGCATATCCACGCCTGCCTGGCGTAGACGGATGTAATGATCCACGTCGCGCGCACGGGCAATAATTTGTAGATGCGGGAAATGTTCTTTCACCATTTCGGTCAGTTGCAGGCTGGTTTGCGGATCGTCAATGGCATTAATGATCACTTCCGCTTTGGCTGCTCCGGCTGACTCCAGCAGATCCATCCGGGTCGCATCGCCATAGAAAACCTTCATGCCGAATTTACGCAGCGTTTCGATATGGTCCGGGTCATGATCAAGAACCACCATTTTGACCCCGCTCGACAACAACAGACGACCGGTTATCTGGCCAAATCGCCCAAATCCAGCGATGATCACCCGCGGTTGCTCCTCATCGATTTCATCCGCTTCCCGCGCTTCACCGGTCGCCGATTTTTCCAGACGCGTCAGGACAACCAGTAAAATCGGCGTCGCCGCCATCGACAGCGCGACTGCCAGCGTCAGCGATTTCGCCCAGTCAGGGTCAAGCACGTTCGCCATTTGCGCCGCGCCAAACACCACGAAGGCAAACTCACTGCCCTGCCCAAGTAATACGGCAAACCAGCGACGCTGCTTATTCGGCACCTGTAAGGGTTTCGCTATCAGCCACAGCATGACGGTTTTAATCACCAGGAAACCAACCAGCAGAATGATAATACGCAAAGGATTATCAATCAGCGTACCGAAGTCGATAGACATCCCCACGCCGATGAAGAACAGCCCCAGCAGCAGCCCCTTAAACGGCTCAATGTCGCTTTCCAGCGCGTGGCGATACTCAGAGCTTGCCAGCAGCACCCCGGCCAGGAAGGCCCCCATCGCCATCGACAGGCCAACCTCTTCCAGGAGTAGGCCAAAACCGAAAACGAGGAACAGCGCGACGGCGCTGAACACTTCCCGCAGGCCCGAGCGCGCAACAAAACGTAAGGCAGGACGGGTGACATAACGCCCTAACAGCACCACCAGCACCAGCGCGCCCGCTACCTTCAGGGCGGACAATGCAAATGCCCCAAGCGTAGTCGATGCACCGCTCGCCGCCAGCAATGGGATCATCGCCACCAATGGAATAGCGGCGATATCCTGGAACAGCAGCACGGCAAACGCGCTGCGGCCCATTTGCGAAACCATCAGGTTGCGTTCATTCATTGCCTGCATAGCGATGGCCGTTGAGGAAAGCGCCAGCGTCATGCCGATCAGTTCCGCTACCTGCCAGCGCAGGCCAAGGAACATACAGAACAAACCAATTAAGCCGCCGCAAACCACCATCTGTAGTGCACCGCCGCCGAACACCGAGGCCCGCAGCTTCCACAAACGCTGTGGATCCAGCTCCAGACCAATGACAAACAGCATCAGCACCACGCCGATTTCCGCAAAATGCAGGATAGATTCGGCGTCCGTCACCAGCCTCAGACCCCAGGGTCCGATAATGCATCCGGCGATGAGATAGCCCAGCACCGACCCTAACCCCAGCCGCACGGCAATGGGGACTATCAGCGCCGCCGATCCGAGATAAATCAGCGCCTGTATCAGCGTATGGCTATCCATGGTGTTCCTCCTGCCATTCCATCAGACGCTGTTTGTAGTGACGCGCCTGCGCTTGCAGCGTTTCGTCATCACAGATAAACGTACAGTGCATCGCAAACGGCGGCAGCCATTTGAGGCCGCAATAGAGCGCTGTTGCCTGTAAAGGCTGAGAAAGCACATCAAATCCGGGATGGGAGCCAATATCGAAGTGGTTTTCACCGCCGCCGGTCGTCACCGCCCACAGCAGTTGTTTACCGTGCAGCGCAGTACCGCCATGGCCATACGCCCAGCCGTGCGAAAGGACTTTATCCATCCACAGCTTGAGTAATGGAGGTGTGCTGTACCACTGCATCGGATGCTGCCAGATGATCAAATCAGCACGCGCCAGCGCATCCTGTTCAGCGGCAATATCGATATTGAAATCGGGATAGAGTTCATAGAGCGAGCGTATCTCCACGCCCTCCAACGTCCTTGCCTGTTCAAGCATCCGCTTATTCGCATGCGAATGCTGCGGATAAGGATGCGCATAAATGATGAGAATCATGATTAGCCTGTGTCACTGCATTATTGTAATAACAGTGAGTTTAGTCACTTAATCCACAGGCTAACAGTCAATATTATTGAGTGGCTGAATGGAGAAAACTGAACTAGTTGTCCAGTTCGCTCATATCCTTAACCTGATCGCGGTTAATTTGTTCCGTCTTACCCGTTTGCGCGTTTTTGTACGACACCAGGCCCGTATCTTCATCCACTTGCGGTTTGCCATCGGTGACGATGGTTTTGCCGTCGGTCGTTTTAACCGCCTGATTAGAAGAGCAACCGGCAACGGTAAACAGTGTTGCGGCGGTAAAAATGGAGGTGATCAGAATATGTTTTTGCATGGTGTTCTCCCTGCTTTTCAGTCATTTTCAGTGATATGCCCGTTAACTGTAGGCTAACTGACTGAGTTGCAGGGAAAATACAGAACACTCTTAACCGCTCGCTCTGGACATCGGTTTTCTGCGAATCGTCATTTGGCTGGTTTGCGCCAGCGTCAGACCTCGCGTTTCCGGGGCGAAGGCAATAGAAACCAACAGACCAATCAATGAAATCCCTGCCCCCATTAACATCACGGAATTAATCCCATATTTCGTGATGAAGATCGGCAGTGCCCAGGTTGAAATAATGGTGCCAATACGGCTTAAGGACATAATCACCCCGACGGCAGAGGCACGAATATCGGTGGGGAACAGTTCGTTAGGGTATAGCCACTGCAGGTTTCCCGGTCCCCCTGAGAAAAACGCGTATACGGCAAACGCCAGCACCACCAGCCATGCGCCCATATCAGGGATTAGCCCCAGCACGGCCAACGCCAGCGTCATCATAATAAAGCTGCCAATCAACAGCGGTCGACGGCCCGCGCTATTGAGCCAGAACATCGGTGGAATACAGCCCAGCATGAAGCACAGGCTGATCACCACGTTACCCAACGCGGCGCTTTTTCCAACACCAAGGCCCAGCAAGCCGACAATCTGCGGGCCGAAAGTATAAATAGCAAACATCGGGATCACCTGACAGGTCCAGATGGCGGCAACAAACAGGACAAATGGAAAGTGACGACGATTAAACAACTGAAGGAAACGCGTCTCCTGCGGTGCTTCTTCGTCGAATACCACCGGTTCGCCAAACAGTTTGATCATCATCTCTTCGCACTCTTTCACCCGACCTTTACGCAGCAACCAGCGTGGCGATTCAGGAAGATCGAAACGCCCAATCAGGATCAAAATGCAGGGGATCACCGCGCTGCCCAACATCCAGCGCCATCCGCCCTCAACATCATACAAACAGTAACCGACCAGATCGGCACAGGTGGCACCGACATACCACATCGCGGCGATAAAACCGATGGAGAAAGCGCGCTGGCGGGTATTGGAGAACTCGGTAATCATCGAGGTTGCAATCGGATAATCGGCACCAATCACAATGCCGATCAGCACGCGCATCACCAACAGCTCAACGGGCGAGGAAACAAACATGGTTGCTGCCGATATCACGCCGATAGCGATAATATCGATGATGAACATTTTGCGCCGCCCGACCTTATCGGAAATGTAGCCAAACAGCGACGTCCCCACAAACAGACCGGCGAGCGTGCCGGCGCCCAGCAGACCAATCCACTGTGCGTCCAGTTTCAATGCTGGCGTGAGCTGTTCCAGCGCCACGCCAATCATCACCAGCACATAACCATCCAGAAATGGCCCACCGCTTCCCCACAGCATTATCCGGCGGTGAATAGAGGTAAATTTGATGTCATCAAAGTTCCTGGGCTGCTGCATAGCGACTTCCTGTTTCAACACGGGCAAAGCGTCATCTGTAGGCCGGATAAGGCGTTTACGCCCCCATCCGGCACTGGCGTCACATGATTGCCGGATGGCGACGCTACCGCGTCTTATCCAGCCTACGGGTGTACAACCTCATACTTATTAACCGTAGCGAAACTCCACACCAAATGTCCCACGCGGGTATTCCCACTTTTCCAGCGCTGTATCAAGCCCGAGAATGCGGCACGTTCCGCACTCCAGGCATCCGGCGTAATCAAACCGTACGCTGCCGTCGTCCTGCTTTTTATACAGCCCTGCTGGACAGGCCTTAATCAGCACCTCCAGCGCCTGTTTATCAGGATCGGTTTTGAGAATGATATGCGGGCTGTCTTCATCGACATTGAACTTATTGACGCCCAGTTTGACGTCCACATTGACGGGAGATGTCATAATACGGTCACTCCTTTCAGGCCATCTTTCATCAGGTTGATGAAGCCCACTTTCTTCACATGGCGCAGGATTTTTTTACGCATTGGCACCGGGGCAGAGCCATCTACGGTGAACAGGTCGCGTGCGATACTGACCGCCATTTCGGGATAGGCGGTAAACATGCGCGGGTTATCAAGAAAAGCAGGAAGCTTCTGGTACATACGCATATCGCGCATCGGGCCATCGTCCAGATGCTGACGATATTCACCCAGCGACTGCTTGCTAAAGTCGTCGCGCTTCATCGCTGAAAGCACCGTTTTCGCCGCCGCCTCGCCTGCGGAAATGGCGAGATCCATGCCACGAATGGTAAAGCCGAGGTTCATACACATTCCGGCTGCGTCACCGGCAATCAGTACGCCGTCACCCACCAGTTCGGGCTGCATGTTGATACCGGCTTCCGGTACAACGTGCGCGGCATATTCCACCAGCTTGCCACCGGCGATCAGCGGGGCAACCGCCGGATGCTGTTTGAAATCTTCCAGCATTTGCGGGACCGATTTTTTAGCGTCTTTCAGATGATGAAGACCGCAGACCAGTCCCAGAGAAAGGGTTGTTTCATTCGTATACAGGAAGCCACCGCCCATCAACCCATCAGTTGGCGAACCGGCAAACAGGCAGGCTGCACCTTCGTTCCCCTGTAACTGGAAACGATCTTCAATCACCGATTTTGGCAATTCGATCAGCTCTTTTACGCCGACAGCAACATGCGATGCTTCAACGCGCTTTGCCATGCCCAGTTTTTCTGCCAACAAAGAATTCACCCCGTCGGCGAGGATCACCACTTTGGCTTCCAGAATATCGCCATCGGCTTCCACGCCCACGACTTTACCCTCGCGCTGCACAACGTTATCCACGCGAATACCGGTGATGAGCTGAGCGCCCGCCTCTTCGGCCTGCTCCATCAGCCAGGCGTCAAATTTGCTACGTAAGACGGAATAAGAAACCTGCGACGATGCGGCCTCTTCACCATTGCAATAGTCGATGGTCATCGCCCCTTTGTCGGTCATAAAGGCGAGCTTTTCGTGGGTGATTATGCGTTCAATGGGGGCCTGCTCAGCAAAACCGGGAATGATGCGCTCCAGGCTATGCGCATACATGCGCCCACCGGTGACATTCTTCGCGCCAGCAGAATTGCCGCGCTCAATAACCAGCACCTGTGCACCTTCCCGAGCCAGCACCAGCGCCGCAACCGAACCAGCCAGACCTGCACCCACGATGATGGCATCAAAGATATCTTCGGACATACGTACTCCTGTCAGCGGCAGGATACCTTCGCATCCTGCCCGAATGGTTTAACGCGCTAAGGCAGCCGTCAGCGCAGGCAGGATCTTCAGCGCATCGCCAACGATGCCATAATCTGCATATTGGAAAATCGGCGCATTTTTGTCTTTGTTGATGGCGAAAATCGTCTGTGCGCCGTTGGCGCCGACCATATGTTGGATCTGCCCGGAGATCCCCACCGCCAGGTACAGTTCAGGCTTGAGCATCAGGTTGGAAATGCCGACGTAGCGTTCGTGCTCCATCCACTTCTCGTTTTCCGCCACCGGACGGGAACAGGCCAACTCAGCGCCAATCGTCTGGCACAGCGCTTCTGCCAGCGAGATATTTTCTTTGCTACCAATACCGCGTCCCACGCTGACCACCAGACGGGCTTTGTCGAGATCGACGCTGTTGCTCTGACGCGCCTGAGTTGCCGTACGGGTCACGGCAACGGACGGATCCTGCCACTGTACGGTATGCATCTCGCCGCGGCGGTTAGTATCCGGTTGCTGCGCGTCAAACGTTCCGCTACTGAGAGTTACCACGGCAAACGGTGAAGCGATTGTTTCTGCTCCCATCGCCAGGCCGCCGTAAACCATATGTTTGACCGCCGCTTTTCCATCCTGCACGGCGACTGCGCTGGCGTCATTTGAAACTGCAGCCGACAAGCGAAAGCCCAGCTTTGCCGCTAACAGCTTGCCCCGACGTGTATTCGGCAGCAGCACCGCGCCGCCCTCGCTATGCTGACGAATGGTTTCGGCCATCGCATCGGCGTAGTCTTCAACCATACGGTCTTCTGGTTTGCCGCTGAGCAGCCAGACATGATCCGCGCCTAAATGACATGCCGTTGCGCTGTCCGCATCGCTGAGCACAAACGTGTTAACTTTTTCACCTAAAGCCTGCGCACCTTTCATCAGTTCCGGCAGACGAGAAGGGGTATCGCTGAATACCCAGATACTGGAAAATTTGTTCATAACATCCCCTGATAATTAAATGATTTTGCGAAGATTCTCGACAAACGCGGCAATCTGTTCTTCACCGTCACCTTCAATCACAACGCGCTGACGCTCGCGCTGTTTCGGCGCAGCAACCTGCTGTGCGGAATACGCCTGTACGCTGTTCAGCCCAATGTCTGCAGGCGACCAAACCTGAACCGGTTTTTTCGCCGCGCCAAGAATGGCTTTCATGGAAGGGATTTGAGGGGTGTTGATGTCAGTAGAGACCGCGATAACCGCCGGAAGCGGGATACTCAGGGTTTCAACTTCATCTTCCAGTTCACGCTCTACCGTCAGAGTGCTGTCGGTAAGAGAGAGGATTTTACTCACGCCGTTTATCGCCGGCACGTCCAGCATTTCGCCCACCAGCAGACCAACCTGCTGAGCATAGAGATCGGAAGAACCGTCGCCGCAAATAAGCAGATCAAAACCTGATTTTTGCACGGCGGCGGCCAGCGCAGTGGCAGTTTGTTGCGGCAGCGCCTGTTCAAATTGATCGTCAATGACAACAATCAGTTCATCAGGGCCACGGGAAAGCACATCTTTGCGCCCTTTTGCATTGGTCAGCGCTTTGCCGCCGACGCTCATGGCCACAACCTGAGCCTCTCCCACCTGCTGTTTTAACTGGCAAGCCGCTTCGATCGCATTCAGATCATATTGGCTGATTTTGCCATCTGCTTTGCTGAAATCGAGTGTTCCATCAGCATTATTAATCGCAATATCCTGCTCATCAGGTACGCATTTGTAGCAAGTAATTATCTTCATTGCATCTCCAGAAATCATGAAGGAAACGTATTTATATCGGCGGTGTTAAATACAGATATCACGCTCTTTAATTCGGAAATAAAACCTTAATCACCAATATTGAAAATGTCACACATTGAAATTCGTAACTTTCAATAGTGTTACATGCCTCACCAATATTGAAAGAATCACGTCAAATATGAAAATTTTCAATATTGTCTGCTGGTTCAACAATATTGAACGATAGTCACTTAAAAAAGTTAAAAAACCAATGCCAACATTATGATTAATAAAGAAATAATATAAATTTCCAGACAAAATAACCAGCATAGAAAAGTGTGATGCAGATAACAGAACCACCCGAAATGAATACTCATTATGAGTTACTCACTGAGGCGCCCCAGAGGTTAAAAAGTCATCAACAAATCATTAATAATAAATAAACAAACGATCACATACGGGCACGCTAAATAAATTTCGTTTTCACACTGGAATTCACTTATGAAAAATGAAAAGAGAAAGTCGGGAATTGAACCGAAGGTTTTTTTTCCGCCATTAATAATTGTTGGGATACTTTGTTGGCTAACAGTAAGAGATCTTGATGCCGCTAACGTCGTTATTAATGCGGTATTCAGTTATGTCACCAACGTCTGGGGTTGGGCATTCGAATGGTATATGGTCGTCATGCTCTTCGGCTGGTTCTGGTTAGTCTTTGGCCCGTATGCCAAAAAGAAATTAGGCGACGAAAAACCCGAGTTTAGTACCGCCAGTTGGATTTTTATGATGTTCGCCTCCTGTACATCCGCCGCGGTGCTGTTCTGGGGTTCCATCGAGATCTACTACTATATCTCTACCCCGCCGTTCGCTTTGGCGCCCAATTCCACAGGTGCGAAAGAGATTGGTCTGGCGTACAGCCTGTTCCACTGGGGGCCGTTGCCGTGGGCAACCTACAGCTTCCTTTCTGTGGCCTTCGCCTATTTCTTCTTTGTGCGCAAGATGGACGTCATCCGTCCCAGCTCCACGCTGGTACCGTTAGTGGGCGAAAAGCATGCGAAAGGGCTGTTCGGCACCATCGTTGATAACTTCTACCTGGTGGCACTGATCTTCGCGATGGGTACCAGCCTCGGTCTGGCGACACCGCTGGTAACCGAGTGTATGCAATGGCTGTTCGGTATTCCGCATACGCTGCAATTAGATGCCATCATCATTACCTGCTGGATCATTCTGAACGCCATTTGCGTAGCCTGCGGCCTGCAAAAAGGGGTCAGGATCGCCAGCGACGTGCGTAGCTACCTGAGCTTCCTGATGCTGGGCTGGGTGTTTATTGTCAGCGGCGCCAGCTTCATCATGAACTACTTCACCGACTCGGTCGGCATGCTGCTGATGTATCTGCCGCGCATGCTGTTCTATACCGATGCCATCGGCAAAGGCGGCTTCCCGCAGGGCTGGACTGTTTTCTACTGGGCGTGGTGGGTCATTTACGCCATCCAGATGAGTATCTTCCTGGCACGTATTTCTCGTGGTCGTACCGTACGTGAACTGTGCTTCGGGATGGTACTGGGCCTGACAGCTTCGACCTGGATCCTGTGGACCGTCCTTGGCAGCAATACCCTGCTGCTGATGGATAAAAACATTCTCAACATCCCACAGCTGATTGAACAACACGGCGTGGCGCGCGCCATTATCGAAACCTGGGCCGCCTTGCCATTCAGCACCGCCACCATGTGGGGATTCTTTATCCTCTGCTTTATTGCCACCGTCACGCTAATTAACGCCTGCTCCTACACCCTGGCGATGTCCACCTGTCGCGAAGTTCGCGATGGTGAAGAACCGCCGCTGTTGGTGCGTATCGGTTGGTCCGTTCTGGTCGGCGTCATCGGCATCGTTCTGCTGGCGCTGGGTGGGCTGAAGCCCATTCAGACCGCAATTATCGCCGGAGGATGTCCGCTGTTCTTCGTCAACATCATGGTGACGCTGTCCTTTATTAAAGACGCCAAAGTGCACTGGAAAGACAAGTAATTCTTATTAACCCAATTGATCAAGAGGCTGAAAGATGGATTTCAACTTAAATGACGAGCAGGAGCTGTTTGTCGCCGGTATTCGTGAACTGATGGCCAGTGAGAACTGGGAAGCTTATTTTGCCGAGTGCGATCGCGACAGCGTCTACCCTGAGCGTTTTGTGAAAGCGCTGGCGGATATGGGCATCGATAGCCTGTTGATTCCGGAAGAACACGGTGGACTGGAAGCGGGTTTTGTCACCGTGGCCGCCGTCTGGATGGAACTCGGCCGCCTGGGCGCGCCAACCTATGTGCTGTACCAGTTACCGGGTGGTTTTAATACCTTCCTGCGTGAAGGGACTCAGGAACAAATCGATAAAATCATGGCGTTCCAGGGAACCGGTAAGCAGATGTGGAACTCTGCGATCACCGAACCGGGAGCGGGATCGGATGTTGGTAGCCTGAAAACCACTTATACACGTAAAAATGGTAAGGTTTATCTTAATGGCAGTAAGTGCTTTATCACCAGTAGCGCCTATACCCCGTACATCGTGGTGATGGCGAGAGATGGCGCATCGCCGGATAAACCTGTTTATACCGAGTGGTTCGTTGACATGAGCAAAGCGGGTATCAAGGTCAACAAACTGGAGAAACTCGGTCTGCGTATGGATAGCTGCTGTGAAATCACCTTTGACGACGTTGAGCTGGACGAGAAAGACATGTTCGGTCGGGAAGGTAACGGTTTCAATCGCGTGAAAGAAGAGTTTGACCATGAACGCTTCCTCGTCGCACTGACCAACTACGGTACGGCAATGTGCGCATTTGAAGACGCAGCGCGTTATGCCAACCAACGCGTACAGTTTGGCGAAACGATCGGCCGTTTCCAGCTGATTCAGGAGAAGTTTGCGCATATGGCGATCAAACTGAACTCCATGAAAAACATGCTGCTGGAAGCCGCATGGAAAGCAGATAACGGCACTATTACTTCGGGCGATGCGGCCATGTGCAAATACTTCTGCGCCAACGCGGCATTTGAAGTGGTAGACACCGCCATGCAGGTGCTGGGTGGCGTGGGTATCGCGGGTAACCATCGCATCACGCGCTTCTGGCGTGACCTGCGCGTTGACCGTGTTTCTGGTGGTTCTGACGAAATGCAGATCCTGACGTTGGGTCGTGCGGTACTCAAGCAATACCGTTAATCGACCCCTTGTAGGCCTGATAAGACGCTCGCGTCGCCATCAGGCAATTATGCCGGATGGCGCTGTGCTTATCCGGCATACATACCGCAAAAAAATGCCAGGAGCAAAATTATGGATCACTTACCAATGCCAACCTTTGGCCCACTTGCCGGGGTACGAGTTGTCTTTTCAGGGATCGAGATTGCCGGTCCGTTCGCCGGACAGATGTTCGCCGAATGGGGGGCTGAGGTTATCTGGATTGAAAACGTTGCGTGGGCCGATACCATCCGCGTACAGCCTAACTATCCGCAGCTCTCACGTCGTAACCTGCACGCCCTGTCGCTCAATATTTTCAAAGATGAAGGTCGGGAAGCGTTTCTGAAGCTGATGGAAACCACCGATATCTTCATTGAAGCCAGTAAAGGCCCGGCCTTTGCCCGTCGCGGCATTACCGATGAAGTGCTGTGGGAACATAACCCGAAACTGGTTATCGCCCACCTTTCCGGCTTCGGCCAGTTTGGTACCGAGGAGTACACCAATCTTCCGGCTTACAACACCATCGCGCAGGCGTTCAGCGGCTATCTGATTCAAAACGGTGACGTTGATCAGCCGATGCCTGCCTTCCCGTACACCGCCGATTACTTCTCAGGGATGACCGCAACGACAGCGGCGCTGGCTGCCCTGCACAAAGTACGCGAAACGGGCAAAGGTGAAAGCATTGATATCGCCATGTACGAGGTGATGTTGCGCATGGGCCAGTATTTCATGATGGATTACTTTAACGGCGGCGAAATTTGCCCACGCATGACCAAAGGCAAAGACCCGTATTACGCTGGCTGCGGCCTGTATAAATGCGCCGATGGTTACATCGTCATGGAGCTGGTCGGCATCACGCAAATCAACGAGTGCTTCAAAGATATTGGCCTCGCCCACATTCTTGGCACACCGGAAGTCCCGGAAGGTACCCAGCTTATCCATCGCGTGGAATGCCCTTACGGCCCGCTCGTGGAAGAGAAACTGGACGCGTGGCTGGCAACGCACACCATCGCCGAAGTCCAGGCGCGCTTTGCTGAGCTGAATATCGCCTGCGCGAAGGTGCTGACCATTCCGGAACTGGAAGGCAACCCGCAGTACGTTGCCCGTGAATCGATTACTCAGTGGCAAACGATGGACGGTCGCACCTGCAAAGGACCGAATATCATGCCGAAATTTAAAAACAACCCAGGGAAAATCTGGCGTGGCATGCCGTCACACGGCATGGATACCGCCGCCATTCTGAAAAATATTGGATATAGCGAAGCAGACATAAATGAGCTGGTCGGCAAAGGCCTGGCCAGAGTTGAGGAATAAACGCGACGCGCTGACCCGCGAGTGGGTTAGCGCTCACGCCTGATTTCAGTGGATAAAGCAATATGGATATCGTTGGCGGACAAAACTTACGTCTGATGTGGGACGACCTGGCCGGGGTGTATGGAGATAAAACGGCGTTAATTTTCGAATCCTGCGAAGGAAACGTTCGGCAATTTAGCTATGCCTCGCTCAATGAAGAGATTAACCGCACGGCAAACCTGTTCCATTCTTTAGGGATCCGCAAGGGCGATAAGGTCGCATTGCATCTGGATAACTGTCCGGAATTCATTTTTTGCTGGTTTGGGCTGGCAAAAATTGGCGCCATCATGGTGCCGATTAATGCCCGTTTGCTGGGTGAAGAAAGCGCCTGGATCCTGCAAAACAGCCAGGTAAGCCTGCTGGTCACCAGCGCCCAGTTTTATCCTATGTACCGCCAGATACGGCTGGAAAATACCACACCGCTTAATCATATCTGTCTGATTGGCGAACAGCTTCCGGTTGATGACGGCGTGAGCCACTTTACCCAACTGCAATCCCGCCAGTCCGCCACGCTGTGCTATACACCTGCGTTATCCACTGACGATACGGCGGAAATTCTGTTTACCTCTGGCACCACCTCACGGCCTAAAGGGGTGGTGATTACCCACTACAATCTGCGATTTGCCGGCTACTACACTTCCTGGCAAATCGCCCTGCGCGATGATGACGTCTACATGACGGTAATGCCCGCTTTTCATATCGACTGTCAGTGTACGGCAGCCATGGCGGCATTCTCCGCAGGCAGCACCTTTGTGCTGTTGGAAAAGTACAGCGCCAGGGCGTTTTGGGATCAGGTACGTAGATACCAGGCGACGGTCACCGAATGCATTCCGATGATGATCCGAACGCTGATGGTTCAACCCCCAGCGCCAACGGACAGACAGCATCACCTGCGCGAAGTGATGTTCTATCTCAATTTATCCGCACAGGAAAAAGACGCCTTTACCGAACGCTTTGGCGTCAGGCTGCTGACCTCCTACGGTATGACTGAAACCATCGTCGGCATTATTGGCGATCGCCCCGGAGACAAACGGCGTTGGCCCTCTATTGGCCGCGTGGGTTTTAGCTATGAAGCCGAAATCCGTGACGATCGCAACCGTCCCCTGCCCGCCGGAGAAATTGGTGAAATCTGTATTAAAGGCGTGCCGGGCAAAACCATCTTCAAAGAGTACTATGCCCAGCCGGAGGCTACCGCCAAAGCGCTGGAAGCTGAGGGTTGGTTACATACCGGAGATTCGGGTTACCAGGATGCGGACGGTTTTTTTTATTTCGTCGACAGGCGCTGCAACATGATTAAACGCGGCGGGGAAAATGTCTCCTGCGTCGAGCTGGAAAATATTATTTCTGCGCACCCAAAAATTCAGGACATTGTGGTTGTCGGTATTAAAGATTCAATCCGTGATGAAGCCATTAAAGCGTTTATCGTCCTTAATGAAGGTGAAACATTAAGCGAAGCCGAGTTCTTCAGCTTCTGCGAAAACAATATGGCGAAATTCAAGGTTCCCTCGTTTATGGAGATAAGAACCGACCTGCCGCGCAATTGTTCAGGAAAAATAATCAAAAAAAATCTGAAATAACCCTCCCGGTAGGAATTCCTCCTGCCGGGAAATCTATTTATCTGGAGATGAACTATGAGTGAATCATTACATCTGACCCGTAACGGCCCGATTCTGGAAATTACCCTCGACCGGCCTAAAGCCAATGCCATTGATGCCAAAACCAGCTTTGCCATGGGTGAAGCGTTTCTTCATTTTCGTGATGACCCGGAATTACGCGTCGCGATAATCACCGGCGGCGGCGAGAAATTCTTTTCTGCGGGCTGGGACTTAAAAGCGGCAGCTGAAGGTGAAGCGCCGGATGCCGATTTTGGCCCAGGCGGCTTTGCCGGTTTAACCGAAATTTTCGACCTCGATAAACCGGTCATCGCTGCGGTAAACGGCTATGCGTTTGGCGGTGGTTTTGAATTGGCGCTGGCGGCGGATTTTATCGTCTGCGCGGAAAATGCCAGCTTCGCGCTACCGGAAGCCAAGCTCGGGATCGTGCCTGACAGCGGCGGCGTTCTGCGTCTGCCGAAGCTACTGCCACCGGCTATCGTCAACGAAATGGTGATGACCGGCAGACGAATGAGCGCCGAAGAAGCGCTGCGTTGGGGTATCGTCAACCGCGTTGTCAGCCAGAGCGAACTGATGGATAGCGCGCGCGAACTGGCGCAGCAGTTGGTGAATAGCGCCCCGCTGGCTATCGCCGCGCTGAAAGAGATTTATCGTGCGACCAGCGAAATGCCGGTAGAAGAAGGCTACCGTTACATCCGCAGTGGTGTGCTGAAGCACTATCCGTCGGTGCTGCACTCGGAAGATGCGCTGGAAGGACCACTGGCATTTGCGGAAAAACGCGATCCGGTGTGGAAAGGACGCTGATATCTCATGAGCTATTACGCCTTTGAAGGCCTGATTCCGGTAGTGCATCCAGAGGCGTATGTTCATCCCAGCGCCGTGTTGATTGGTGATGTGATCGTGGGGGCTGGCGTCTACGTCGGCCCACATGCCTCACTGCGCGGTGACTATGGTCGCCTGATTCTGGAGGCAGGTTCTAACTTGCAGGATGGCTGCATCATGCACGGTTATTGCGACACTGACACCATCGTGCATGAGAATGGGCATATCGGCCATGGCGCAATCCTGCACGGTTGCGTGGTGGGCAGAGATGCGCTGATCGGCATGAACAGCGTCATTATGGACGGCGCAGTGATTGGTGAAGAGAGCATTGTCGCCGCCATGAGCTTTGTCAAAGCCGGCTTTCAGGGGGAGGCAAGGCAGATGCTGGTCGGTTCACCTGCTCGCGTACTGCGCGAAGTCACGGATCAGGAGCAGCACTGGAAACGGCTGAACACCAAAGAGTATCAGGATCTTGCGGTCCGCTGCCGGGCAGGTTTACGCGAAACACAGCCATTAACGCAGGTCGAAAAAAACCGGCCGCGCCTGCAAGGCACGACGGACGTAAAACCCAAATCAGCACAGTAATTGATGCCGGATGCGCTGACGCTTATCCGGCCTACGCGTCAACCACCGTTTATACCGCCATCAGGCAAACTGACAATTAGCGACGCATACTCTTGGAGAGCATCATCTGCCATTTCTGCTCACGGTTGAGCTCTGTTGGGGGAACGGCAGACAGCCGCGGCGTTTTCGCCACACTCACCTTTTTTTCCTGCAAATTGTGGCTCAATCGGTTGTAGAGGTGAGAATCAATACTGATGACTTTTACCAGACGCTGGCACTGGCAGCCCCGGCCTGCAATCTGATTAGGGATCATCTTAACTTCACAAACAATTTCTCCCACTTCCGACAGAATATAAGAGAGAGTATTAATTGCTTTGCAGTGCTCAATATCAAAATGGCGGGAAATTTCCTTTGCGGTGATCCAACGATCCTCAGCCATCATCCAGTCAGCAATTAACAAATAAAGCGGTCTTTCAACATATTTTTCACACATAAGCACACCATTTCACAAATTAAAAATCTGGCTACGGCCTGTCCAAATTAATAAAAACTAAGCCATATTAAAATTGTGGATATAAAGGATAGTATGCGACTTGAATGTTGATTAGTGTGAGCTATATCGTGCTTATTACATTGAAAATGTGGTTATGAAAGTGCATTTGGCCAGGAATGACCTTACGCGAATTTAAAAAAGGGTTTCTTTACAGAAACCCTTTCAAGATTATATTGCAGGTCAGGTTAACACAATTATCACCGAACCTATTTTTTATGACTTTTTGATCTGTGCGTGCATTTCCTGCACAGAGGTCACCTTCTCAGTGGCATCGGCATTCAGCGCCATCGCCGTCGCGAAACCGCCGTTCAGGGTAGTGTCATAATGCACTTTGTACTGCAGTGCGCTGCGGCGAATCAGCTTGGAGTCTTCAATCGCCTGACGACCTTCGGTGGTGTTGATGATGTAAGTGTACTCGCCATTCTTGATACGGTCCTGAATGTGCGGACGCCCTTCATGCACCTTGTTCACCAGACGTGGATTGATACCCGCTTCGCCCAGCACAATCGCCGTGCCGTGCGTCGCATCCAGCTCAAAACCAAACTTCAGCAGCTTCGCCGCCAGGTCAACCACGCGCTCTTTATCGCCTTCGCGAACGGAGAGCAGTGCACGACCCTGTTTTTTCATGGTGGAGCTGCTGCCCAGCTGTGCCTTAGCGAACGCTTCTGCGAAGGTACGCCCCACGCCCATCACTTCCCCGGTAGAGCGCATTTCCGGCCCTAACAGCGGGTCAACGCCCGGGAACTTGTTGAACGGCAGCACCACTTCTTTTACCGAGTAGTACGGCGGGATAACTTCCTTGGTGACGCCCTGCTGTGCCAGCGTTTTTCCGACCATTACGCGTGCCGCGACTTTTGCAAGCGCAACACCCGTTGCTTTGGAGACGAATGGAACGGTACGCGCCGCACGCGGGTTCACTTCAATCAGGTAAACTTCGTTATTCTTCACCGCAAACTGAACGTTCATCAGGCCGCGAACCTGCAGTTCGAAGGCCAGTTTCTGCACCTGCTGGCGCATTACATCCTGAATTTCCTGGCTCAGCGTGTACGCAGGCAGAGAACATGCGGAGTCACCGGAGTGTACACCCGCCTGTTCGATGTGCTCCATAATGCCGCCAATCAGCACCATTTCGCCGTCGCAGATAGCGTCCACGTCCACTTCAACCGCATCATCAAGGAAACGGTCCAGCAGTACCGGCGCATCGTTAGAAACGCTGACCGCAGTCTGGAAGTAGCGACGCAGGTCGGCTTCGTCATAGACGATTTCCATCGCGCGGCCGCCGAGAACGTAGGACGGACGTACCACAAGCGGGTAACCAATCTCTTTTGCCTTCTCAACAGCCTGTTCAATGGCCGTTACGGTGGCATTCGCCGGTTGTTTCAGCTTCAGACGGTCAACCGCGTGCTGGAAGCGCTCACGGTCTTCCGCACGGTCGATGGCATCCGGGCTGGTACCGATTACCGGCACGCCTGCGGCTTCCAGCGCGCGCGCCAGCTTCAGCGGAGTCTGACCGCCGTACTGCACGATAACGCCTTTCGGCTTCTCGATGCGCACGATTTCCAGCACGTCTTCCAGCGTTACCGGCTCAAAGTACAGACGGTCGGAGGTGTCGTAGTCGGTAGAAACGGTTTCCGGGTTACAGTTGACCATGATGGTTTCATAACCGTCTTCGCGCAGCGCCAGCGAGGCGTGTACGCAGCAGTAGTCAAATTCGATACCCTGGCCGATACGGTTTGGACCGCCGCCCAACACCATGATTTTATCGCGGTCGACAGACGGATTTGCTTCACACTCATCTTCATAAGTGGAGTACATGTAAGCAGTGTCGGTGGCAAATTCTGCCGCGCAGGTATCCACGCGCTTATAGACTGGGTGCAGGTTGTACTGGTCGCGCAGCTTGCGGATTTCCGCTTCGCGAACGCCGGCCAGTTTCGCCAGACGCGCATCGGCGAAACCTTTACGCTTAAGCTGACGCAGGAAGTCAGCGTCGAGGCCGTTGATGCCAAGGTCGGCTACTTTTTCTTCCAGGCGCACCAGCTCTTCAATTTGTACCAGGAACCAGCGGTCGATGTTGGTCAGGTTGAACACGCCGTCGACGGACAGGCCAGCACGGAAGGCATCGGCGATATACCAGATACGCTCAGCGCCAGCGTCTTTCAGTTCACGACGAATTTTGGTCAGCGCTTCAGGGTCGTCCAGGCTTACTTTCGGGTCAAAGCCGGTCGCGCCGACTTCCAGACCGCGCAGCGCTTTCTGCAGCGATTCCTGCTGGGTGCGGCCAATCGCCATCACTTCGCCGACAGATTTCATCTGCGTGGTCAGACGGTCGTTAGCACCGGCGAATTTCTCGAAGTTGAAGCGTGGAATCTTGGTCACAACGTAGTCGATGGACGGCTCAAACGAAGCCGGAGTACGGCCGCCGGTGATGTCGTTCATCAGTTCGTCGAGGGTATATCCAACAGCCAGTTTGGCGGCGACTTTCGCAATCGGGAAGCCGGTAGCTTTGGATGCCAGCGCCGAGGAGCGGGATACGCGCGGGTTCATCTCGATGACAATCAGGCGACCGTTTTTCGGGTTTACCGCAAACTGGACGTTAGAACCGCCGGTTTCCACGCCAATTTCACGCAGTACCGCCATCGAGGCGTTACGCATGATTTGATATTCTTTGTCAGTCAGCGTCTGGGCAGGTGCTACGGTAATGGAGTCACCGGTATGGATGCCCATCGCATCGAAGTTTTCGATGGAGCAGACGATGATGCAGTTGTCGTTTTTATCACGCACCACTTCCATCTCGTACTCTTTCCAGCCAATCAGCGATTCATCAATCAGCAGCTCGTTGGTTGGGGAAAGGTCCAGACCGCGTTCGCAGATTTCTTCGAACTCTTCGCGGTTGTAGGCGATACCGCCACCGGTGCCGCCCATGGTGAAGCTAGGACGGATAATGCACGGGAAGCCAACGTCAGCGGCAACCGCCAGCGCTTCTTCCATGGTGTGAGCGATGCCTGAACGCGCGGTGTCGAGACCAATCTTCTTCATCGCGATGTCGAAGCGACGACGGTCTTCCGCTTTATCAATAGCATCCGCCGTCGCGCCAATCATGGTCACGCCGAACTCAGCCAGTACGCCCTGGCGTTCCAGTTCCAGTGCGCAGTTCAGCGCGGTCTGGCCGCCCATGGTTGGCAGCACCGCGTCCGGGCGTTCTTTCTCAATAATTTTGCGTACTACTTCCCAGTGAATCGGCTCGATGTAGGTGGCATCGGCCATTTCCGGGTCGGTCATGATGGTTGCCGGGTTGGAGTTCACCAGAATAACGCGGTAACCCTCTTCACGCAGGGCTTTACACGCCTGGGCGCCGGAGTAGTCAAACTCACACGCCTGACCGATAACAATCGGACCCGCGCCCAGAATCAGGATACTTTTTATGTCTGTACGTTTTGGCATGGCTCTTTTACTCCTGATTATTTCGCGGACTGACGGTATTGCTCAATTAACTCGATAAAGTGGTCGAACAGCGGTGCGGCATCGTGCGGACCGGGGCTCGCTTCCGGGTGCCCCTGGAAGCTAAAGGCTGGCTTATCAGTACGATGAATGCCTTGCAGCGTGTGGTCGAACAGGGATTTATGCGTCACGCGCAGGTTCGCCGGAAGCGTCGCTTCATCGACCGCAAAACCGTGGTTCTGCGCGGTGATCATCACGGTGTTGTTATCAATATCTTTTACCGGATGGTTGCCGCCGTGGTGGCCGAACTTCATCTTAATGGTCTTCGCACCGCTCGCCAGCGCCAGCAGTTGATGGCCGAGGCAGATACCAAATACCGGAATATCGGTTTCGAGGAATTTCTGAATCGCGGTAATCGCGTAGTCGCACGGCGCCGGGTCGCCAGGGCCGTTGGACAGGAAGATACCGTCCGGATTCATCTTCAGAACGTCTTCTGCTGAGGTTTTCGCCGGTACAACCGTCAGGCGGCAGCCGCGGTCCGCTAACATACGCAGAATGTTACGTTTAGCACCGAAATCGTACGCCACAACGTGGAACGGCAGTTCATCGGCAGATTTTGCTTCCGGCAGGTCACCCGCAAGCGTCCAGCTCCCCTGCGTCCAGCTATAAGGCTCCGCGGTGGTGACTTCTTTCGCCAGGTCCATACCGTTCAGGCCAGGGAACGCTTTTGCTTTTTCCAATGCCAGCGCCGCATCCGGGTTATCACCCGCGATGATGCAGCCGTTCTGTGCACCCTTTTCACGCAGCAAACGCGTCAGCTTACGGGTATCGATATCAGCAATCGCCACAATGTTATGGCGCTTCAGGTAAGAAGAGAGGTCTTCGGTATCGCGGAAGTTGCTGGCAATCAGCGGCAGGTCGCGGATGACCAGGCCTTGCGCATGTACCTGTGAAGATTCTGCATCGGCTTCATTGGTGCCGACATTACCGATATGAGGATAAGTAAGAGTGACGATTTGGCGGGAATAGGAAGGATCAGTGAGGATTTCTTGATAACCGGTCATTGAAGTATTGAAAACGACTTCCCCAACCGCCGAACCTGTTGCCCCTATGGCCCGACCGTGAAACTGGGTTCCGTCTTCCAGAACCAATAGCGCTGACTTAATCAAAACACCCTCCAGAGAATATTCACTCACTTTATTTGCATATTAATTCATTAACACATCATGAATCAATGCAAATTTGCTTACCTATGGATTTCTGGCAAACGGCGGCATTCTAGAGATAGCCCACGTAAAAGTCTACCCAAAAGGGTAATTTTTATTATTATTTTGCGCCATTGACGAATTAACCCGCCTCCAGGCACCAAAAAGATCAACTAACTTAGAGTGGAAAACGCTTGCGGGGCAGGAAGAGTATTAAATCTCAGAAACAAGAGACAAAAAGTAGACCAAATGGTCAAAATTTACATTTAACCAACACAAAAAGACAATAAAACCTATAAAAACAAGACATTCAATTAAAAATAAACTTGAAATAGATAAAATAAAGGGCAATAAAATATTGCCCCATGTAATCAAATAATTATGACCACAATAACCACATCACGAAGGGTAAAAAACCTTACAAATTGCGTAAATCAAGCACATCTCGCATATCAAAAAGACCATTTGATTTAGATTTCAGCCAAACCGCCGATCTCACGGCACCGTTGGCGAATGTCATACGGCTGGACGCTTTATGCGTGATCTCAATACGCTCGCCAATATCGGCGAACATCGCAGTATGTTCCCCGACGATATCCCCCGCTCGCACCGTGGCAAAACCAATCGTGCCCGGTACGCGCTCGCCGGTGTAACCCTCACGGGAATAGACTGCGCAGTCTTTCAGATCTTTATCCAGCGCCCCGGCAATCGCCTCGCCCATCGCCAGCGCAGTGCCTGACGGCGCATCCACTTTGTGGCGGTGATGCGCTTCAATAATCTCTATATCGGTGTAATCACCCATCACTTTCGCCGCTTTCTCCAGCAGCTTCAGCATGACGTTGACGCCGACGCTAAAGTTAGCGGCGAAGACGATGCCAATATCCTGCGCGGCATCGCGAATAGCCTGTTTTCCCGCCTCATCAAAGCCGGTGGTGCCAATTACCATCCCTTTCCCATGCTGGCGGCAAAACGCCAGATGCGCCAGCGTGCCTTCCGGGCGGGTAAAATCGATGAAAACATCGAAATCATCTTTCACCGCTTCAAGGCTGTTTTGTACCGTAACGCCCGTTTTCCCGGCTCCGGCTAACTCTCCGGCATCGCTTCCCAGTAAGGAAGAGCCTTCGCGCTCCAGCGCCGCGCCAAGCTGTACGCCATCCATGCCAAGAGTGGCCTGAATCAACTGACGCCCCATGCGTCCACCGGCTCCCGCGATGGCAACGCGGATTTGTGCATCATGCATAGCTATTCTCTTTTGTTAATTTTACGTAAATCGTTTTCAGATTAACCAGCGTATCGCTGCGCCGCCAGCCGAAAACGTCGATAATTAGAATTTAATGATAAACAGGGAAAGATATCAGTAAAAGGCATGACGCCACGGAATAAGCAGCGTCATATCGTTATATAACGCGGAAATCAGGGGGCCAGTGCCAGAACGTGCGCCACCCACTGCTGGAACCCCTCGACATTCAGCCCCAGTGCCACCTGGGCATTAGCGGGTTGCCCCAGCCGCCCTTCGATATCTACTACCGTTGTGCCAGAGGTATATTCCCCCTGCGTTTCAACGGCGACAAAACAGGGCTTGAGCGTAAAGAGATCCGGGCGCACCAGCCAGGCAATCGCACAGAGATCGTGCATTCGCAGCCCCGTATTCATGCTACCGCTACGGTAATGACTGAACAGCGCATGCAGCATTTTTCCCGTCTGGTTAAGCTGAGGTAACGTCGCCAGATACTCCGGCGCAAGCATCGCCTGGTTGGTCACGTCCAGCCCGCACATTACAATCTCCAGCCCGCTATGGAAGACTTTCGCGGCAGCCTCGGGATCGATAGCAATATTAAACTCGGCGTTGGGTGTGAAGTTCCCGCGCCCGGCAGAACCGCCCATAATCACCAGGCGCTTAATGTTAAATACGCATTCAGGATAATGGGTCAGCAGCAGCGCAATGTTGGTCAGCGGGCCAATTGCCACCAGCGTCACGGGCTGCGGGGCATGCATCAGCGCATCGCGAATGGCCTGGAATGCGGGTTTTGCCATCGCCTGGCGGTCGTGCTCGACAAATTCATACCCTTCCATACCGGACTCACCATGCACGGAAGCGGCATCACGCAGCGGCCGCGCCAGCGGCATCGATGCTCCCTGCGCCAGTGGAACATCCGCATTCCAGAAGTGCAGCAGTTGCAACGCATTACGGGTGGTTTTTTCCACCGACACATTGCCTGCTACCGTGGTCATCAGTTGCAGATCCAGCTCAGGGGCAAACAGCGCGGCGGCAATGGCGGCGGCATCATCAATGCCGGGATCGGTATCAAGAATGATCGGTAAGCGCATGGTTTCTCCATAAAAAAATGCCAGACGTTAAGTCTGGCATCTTCTCATAATCGTAACCGGAAAGACTTACTCTACTTCACGAACATCCACACGCAGCTCTTTCGGCACTTCGAAAACGATGTTCTCTTCGCGGCCTTCCAGCGGAATAGCTTCCCCACCGCCAAGTTCCTGCAGGCGAGCAATCACGTTTTGCACCAGGATATCCGGCGCCGAGGCTCCGGCCGTCACGCCTACGCACTTCGCCTCTTTCACCCACGCTTCCTGGATGTCGGTCGCATCGTCAATCAAATACGCCGCTTTCCCCATTCGCTGTGCCAGTTCAGCCAGACGGTTGGAGTTAGAGGAGTTTTTCGAGCCGACCACCAGCACCACATCGGCCTGTTCCGCCAGCGCACGGACCGCTTCCTGACGGTTGGTGGTGGCATAACAGATATCATCTTTGCGCGGCCCGACAATTTTCGGGAAGCGTTGACGCAGAGCATCAATAACGTCAGAAGTGTCGTCAACGGAGAGCGTGGTCTGCGTCATGAAGGATAATTTGCCTTCATTTTTCACATTCAGTTTCAGCACATCTTCCGGTGATTCAACCAGGTACATTCCCCCTTGCGGGTTGCTGTACTGGCCCATCGTGCCTTCGACTTCCGGGTGACCGGCGTGACCAATCAGAATGGATTCTTCGCCACGACGGCTGGCGCGGGCAACTTCCATATGTACTTTGGTCACCAGCGGGCAGGTTGCATCAAAAACCGTGAGGTCGCGGCCTTTGGCTTCGTTACGCACCGCCTGAGACACGCCGTGGGCAGAGAAGATCAGGATCGCACCGTCCGGCACTTCACTGATTTGCTCGATAAAAATAGCCCCGCGCTCACGCAGGCTATCCACCACATAACGGTTATGTACCACTTCATGACGGACATAAATCGGCGCGCCGTAAATAGCCAGCGCGTTTTCGACAATGCTGATAGCGCGGTCTACGCCAGCGCAAAAACCGCGCGGGTTGGCCAACAGGATCTGCATTTTACGCCTCCAGTGCCGGTTCGACTTCCAGCACTTCAATATCAAAATGAACGGTATGCCCAGCCAGCGGATGGTTGAAATCAACCGTGATCGAGTCACCGTTGATTTCGCGGATAACACCTGGCATCTCACTGCCGTCCATTGCGGTAAAGAGCATGATAGCGCCAATTTCTGGCTCGCCCGCGTCCATAAATTCCCGACGCGAGAAATACTGAATTAAGTCCGGACTTGATACGCCAAAGGCGGCATCCGGCTCCAGAGCAAAGGTGGTTTTATCGCCTTCTTTTAGCCCCAGCAGCTGTTGCTCCAGTCCTTCAGACAGAGAACCGTCGCCCAGGCGAAACAGCGCAGGCTTGCCGTTATTGCGGGTTGACTCTGCGGTGGAGCCATCGTCGAGCTTAAGGGTGAAGTGCACCAGCACCGCACTGTTACTCTGTACTGATTTAGACATGCAGGTTGCTCTTTAAAATTGCTGCCGCCTGTCTGCCCGGTGGCGCTAGGCTTACCGGGCCTACAAGGATCGCAGTAAATTGTAGGCCGGATTAGCATAGCGCCATCCGGCATTTTTTTATGCGGCTTTTTTCTCTTTCGACGGCAGGAAGCCTTCGAGAACAATCAATGCCGCCCCGATACAGATAGCTGTATCGGCCAGATTGAAGGTCGCGAAATGCCAGTCGCCGACGTAAAAGTCAATCATATCAACCACGAAGCCGTGCCACAGGCGGTCAAACAAGTTGCCCAGCGCACCGCCAATGATTAACGCATACGCGATGTTGTTCAGCTTCTGCGTCGCCTTCGAGCGATACATCATCACCATCAGGATGACGCAAATACCGATGGCGATACCGGCAAAGAACCAACGTTGCCAGCCGCCGCTGTCGGCTAAGAAGCTAAACGCCGCACCATAGTTACGCGCGTAGTGCAGATTAAGCGACGGAAACAGCGACACCGTATCCCCCAGAGCAAAGTTCTGGAGGATCAGGTATTTGCTGCCTAAGTCGATAATCAGCACGGCTACCACCAGCCACAGCCAGCGTAGTCCTGTTGAACAGAGAGGCTTACTCATCAGGCAAACTTACGTTGTTCGCCATCACCGGCGATGTTGCTGACACAGCGTCCGCAGATATCTGCATGTTCCGCCACCTGGCCGACGTCGGTAGTGTAATGCCAGCAGCGCGGGCATTTCTCACCTTCGGCTTTGCTCAGTACGATTTTCAGACCTTTGAGCAGTTCGCTCTGCTGAGCATCAGCTGGAGCCGCTGCAAAATCTGCAACCGTCGCGCCGGAGGTCAGCAGAACAAAGCGCAACTCTTCACCCAGCGCGGTCAGTTTCGCCGCCAGCTCAGGTTCAGCGTACAGGGTCACTGCCGCTTCCAGAGAACCGCCGACTTTCTTATCCGCACGCGCCTGCTCGATAACCTTGTTCACTTCGCCGCGCACTTTCAGCAGTTCGTCCCAGTAGGCATCGTTCATCGCTTCGGTTTCGCCTAAGCCAAACAGACCTTCGTACCATTCACCGGTAAAGACGTACTTCTCACGATCGCCCGGCAGGTAGCCCCAGATTTCATCTGCGGTGAAGGACATGATCGGCGCCATCCAACGAACCAGCGCTTCAGCAATATGGAACAGCGCAGTCTGGCAGCTACGACGCGCCACACTGTCCGCTTTCGCGGTGTACTGACGGTCTTTGATGATGTCGAGATAGAACGAACCCATTTCTACGGAGCAGAAACGCATCAGGCGCTGTACCACTTCGTGGAAGTCATAGGCTTCATAGGCTTTCAGGATTTCGTCCTGTGCTGCTTGCGCACAACCTACCGCCCACCTGTCCAGCACCACCATCTCTTCCGGTTTCACCATGTCTTTAACCGGATCGAACCCGTTCAGGTTCGCCAGCAGGAAGCGCGCGGTGTTACGGATACGACGATAGCTGTCGGCAGCACGTTTCAGGATTTCGTCAGAAACGGCCATTTCACCGGTATAGTCGGTAGAAGCAACCCACAGACGCAGAATATCCGCGCCCAGTTTGTTCATCACGTCCTGCGGAGAAACGGTGTTACCGATAGATTTGGACATCTTACGGCCCTGACCATCAACGGTGAAACCGTGGGTCAGTACCTGGCGATAAGGTGCTTTGCCTTTCATGGCGGTGGAGATCATCAAAGAAGACATGAACCAGCCACGGTGCTGGTCAGAACCTTCCAGATACATATCTGCCGCATGGCCCGCAAACTCAGGACGCACATCCACAACGGATGAGTGGGTTGAACCGGAGTCGAACCACACGTCCAGCGTATCCGGGACTTTGACATACTGGTCAGCTTCGTCGCCGAGGATATCTTTCGGATCGAGATCCCACCACGCCTGGATGCCGTCAACTTCAACGCGTTTAGCCACTTCTTCCATCAGTTCGATAGCGCGCGGATGCAGCTCTTCGGTGTCTTTGTGAACAAACAGAGACATCGGCACACCCCACGTACGCTGACGGGAGATACACCAGTCAGGACGGTTGGCAACCATCGATTCAATACGCGCCTGGCCCCAGTCCGGGATCCACTGTACGCCTTTGATCTCTTTCAGCGACTGCGCGCGCAGGCCTTTCTGATCCATGCTGACGAACCACTGCGGGGTCGCACGGAAGATGATCGGTGACTTGTGACGCCAGCAGCATGGGTAGCTGTGCTGCATCTTCTCAACGTGCAGCAGCGCGCCTTTTTCGCTCAGCAGCGCAACGATTTTGTCGTTGGCTTTAAAGACATTCACACCGTCCAGATCCGGATAGGTACCCGCCAGGTATGCGCCGTCCGGGCCAACCGGGTTAGCGATTTCCAGACCGTATTTCTGGCTGATGACGTAGTCATCCGGACCGTGACCGCCAGCGGTATGGACCGCACCGGTACCCGCGTCCAGCGTAACGTGATCGCCAAGGATAGCCGGCACGTCAAAGCCCATAAACGGATGGGTAAAGCGCAGCAGTTCCAGCTCAGCGCCTTTCACGGTGCCGAGAATAGTGTATTCAGCCGCGCCAATACGCTGCATGACGCTTTCAACCAGATCTTTCGCCAGAATCACAGCCTGGCCGTCAATCTGCACCAGCGCATAGTCAAAATCAGGTGCCAGAGAGATTGCGCGGTTCGCCGGTAACGTCCACGGGGTAGTGGTCCAGATAACCAGCGAGATCGGGCCGTTGACGTCAGAAACGCCAAATTTCGCTTTCACCGCATCCTGATCGGCAGCGTGGAACGCCACGTCAATGGACGGGGAGGTTTTGTCATAATACTCAACTTCCGCTTCCGCCAGCGCGGAACGGCAGTCAACGCACCAGTGCACCGGCTTCGCACCTTTGTGCAGGTGACCGTTGCCGATGATTTTACCCAGCGCACGAATGATGTTGGCTTCAGTTTTGAAGTCCATGGTCAGGTACGGATGCGACCAGTCGCCCAGTACGCCAAGACGGATAAAGTCTTTACGCTGACCATCTACCTGGGTCGCTGCGTATTCACGGCACTTAGCGCGGAACTCAGCAGCGGTGAACTTCTCGCCCGGCTTGCCGTATTCCTGTTCTACTTTCAGCTCGATCGGCAGACCGTGGCAGTCCCAGCCCGGAACGTACGGCGAGTCATAGCCCGTGAGTCCTTTGGACTTCACGATAATGTCTTTCAGAATCTTGTTAACCGAGTGACCAATATGAATGCTGCCATTCGCATAAGGAGGGCCATCATGCAGAATGAAGGTTTTTTTGCCTTTTTTGGCCGCACGAATGATGCCGTACAGGTCATCATCAGTCCAACGCGCCAGCATTCCCGGTTCGCGCTTGGCGAGATCGCCGCGCATCGGGAACCCTGTTTCCGGCAAATTCAGGGTTGATTTATAGTCACTCATCAGATTCTCGGTTCCGTATTTAAAACTCGTATAGGCATTAAGCCGGTTTTGTTAGCCCAAAAAATTCACGGGCAGTCAACTCATCACGCGCAATCTGCGCTTTTAGTTCATCCAGCGAGGCAAATCGCTGTTCGCTGCGTATTTTTTTACGCAGTACTACATCTATATGGCGACCATACAGGTCCATTACAACGTCCAATAGATGCACTTCCAACTGCTGGCGTACGCCTGCTACCGTCGGGCGGGTGCCGATGTTGGCGACGCCGGGCAACGGTTTGTCACCCAGTCCCATCACTTCAACCGCATAAACACCTTTCACCGGAGAAACCTGGCGACGAAGCGGTAAGTTTGCCGTCGGAAAACCGATGGTACGCCCTAACTCATCACCGTGAACGACGCGTCCTGAGATAGTAAAAGGATGCCCAAGCAGGCTTTCGGCCAGTTGCAGGTTATCTTCGGCCAGCGCCTGACGTACTGCGGTGCTGCTGATACGCACACCGCCTTCACAGAAGGTTTGGGTGCTGGTGATATCAAAACCATACTCAGCGCCCGCTTCCTGTAATAACAAGAAATCGCCCGCACGGCTAGCGCCAAAGCGGAAATCATCGCCAACGGCAAGAAATTGTACACCAAGGCGCTTCACCAGCAGGTCGCTGATGAAGGTCTGCGCCGTTAATGCGGCGAAACGCCTGTCAAAACGCACGCACAGCACGTAGTCCACACCGCATTCGGCCAGATAACGCAGTTTTTCCCGCAGGCGGGTAAGGCGCGCAGGTGACTTGTCCGTCGCAAACAGTTCCAGCGGCTGTGGCTCGAAAATCATTACCACCACCGGTAAATTGCGTTTGCGCCCTTCTTCCCGTAAGCCTTGCAGCAACGCACGGTGGCCACGGTGCACACCGTCGAAATTACCAATAGTCAGCACACACCCATGCGGGGCCTGGCTGAGATTATGTATGCCTCGTATCAGCTTCATGTCTGGCTCAAAACAGTGAAAATCGTGAAAGTATACCCTGTACCGCGGTCAAGGTTAACCGGCGATTGTTTCTACGAAACAGAAAGAGGATGGTTTTCATTGTTATGAAACAAATTGACGCCCTTCACGGGCACACCAATGCAATTTTTCTCGTCGAAAAGCTGTATTCACGCCACGCAAGCTGGTAGAATCCTGCGCCATCACTACGCAACGAGTGCTGGAATTTAAACGGCGCTTATTTGCACAAATCCATTGACAAAAGAAGGCTAAAAGGGCATATTCCTCGGCCTTTGAATTGTCCATATAGAACACATTTGGGAGTTGGACCTTGGCTAATATCAAATCAGCTAAGAAGCGCGCCGTTCAGTCTGAAAAGGCCCGCAAGCACAACGCTAGCCGTCGCTCTATGATGCGTACTTTCATCAAGAAAGTATACGCAGCTATCGAAGCTGGCGACAAAGCTACTGCACTGAAAGCATTTAACGAAATGCAACCAATCGTGGACCGTCAGGCTGCTAAAGGTCTGATCCACAAAAACAAAGCTGCACGTCATAAAGCAAACCTGACTGCACAGATCAACAAACTGGCTTAATCGCCTGTCTGTTGTCGCTTTGTGAAAAAACCCGCGCAAGCGGGTTTTTTTATGCCTGTCGTTTGTACAACCAGCTTCGAAGGCAACCGTCATCCACTGACCTTGTTCGTACTCCTCTGGGCCGCTTCTCTTTTCAGCCAGCCGCCTTACCGGGCACATGAAAGTTATTTTCTTTCACTGTTTAATTTTTTTAATTTCATTGCTAATCAAATTGTGACCGTCATAGCAAATGACATAATTACTCCCCCAAAAACGAATAAACGCAATCCTGATGTAAGATTTGATAATTGATCACAATGCCCGTGTTAACTATTTTTCACCAAACCAATTAACTACTATTTCTCTCCAAAGGTTTAATTTTTTAGATAAAAAATAACAACTACCCTACTGCTTAGAAAGTAAAAGCTGTTTTTCTGGGCGTATCGCACCAATATCGGAGTTATTATTATGAGTTCTGTTATTGAGGATACCCAGTCTTGCGGGTCAGCATCATTATCTTTACTACAGCGTATTAGCTACGGCTCTTTGGATGTGGCAGGTAATCTGCTGTACTGTTTCGGTTCAACCTACATCTTATATTTCTACACTGACGTTGCGGGTATAAGTCTCGCCGTAGCAGGTGTCATCCTGCTACTGGCGCGTATCGTAGATGGTATAGATGCCCCAATCTGGGGGATCATTATCGATAAAACACGTTCACGTTACGGTAAATGTCGTCCCTGGTTTTTATGGCTGCCGCTGCCTTTTGGTGTATTCAGCGCGCTGTCATTTTGGTCTCCAGATATCAGCATGACAGGAAAAGCCATATATGCAGCAATATCCTATATGATTGCCAGCATTTTATTTACCGGACTTAATACACCGCTCAGTGCAATATTACCTCTGATGACCCTGTCCCCTAAGGAACGGCTGGTATTAAATTCCTGGAGAATGACCGGAGGACAAATCGGGGTTTTATTAATGAATGCCACAGCATTACCCCTGGTTGCATTTTTAGGTAACGGAAATGATCATGCCGGATTTATTTACACGGCGATTCTGTTTGCTGCGATATCCTGTTCGCTAACGCTTTTCGCCTTTAAAAATATCCGCGAAATGGATGCGGATAAAATACAGCAAGAACCCAAACTGCCGATGAAAAAAAGTTTCACGGCAATGAAAGGTAACTGGCCATGGATCCTGGGTAATGACTCCAACTTATTGATAGTGTTTTATGTTCAGATAATGCCCGATGACTTTGTCATGCAGCTCCACCGATTTTGAGAACGACAGCGACTTCCGTCCCAGCCGTGCCAGGTGCTGCCTCAGATTCAGGTTATGCCGCTCAATTCGCTGCGTATATCGCTTGCTGATTACGTGCAGCTTTCCCTTCAGGCGGGATTCATACAGCGGCCAGCCATCCGTCATCCATATCACCACGTCAAAGGGTGACAGCAGGCTCATAAGACGCCCCAGCGTCGCCATAGTGCGTTCACCGAATACGTGCGCAACAACCGTCTTCCGGAGACTGTCATACGCGTAAAACAGCCAGCGCTGGCGCGATT